>JALTLP010000159.1 GCA_027001895.1 Chromatiales bacterium
CCAAAACGCACATAGTTGTCACCGTAATCACCAAAACCAATGCCCGGTGACACGGCTACTTTGGCTTCTTTTAATAATAACTTTGAAAACTCCAGCGAGCCTAAATGTTTATACTTGTCGGGTATCGGCGCCCAGACAAACATGGTGGCTTTGGGTTTTTCAACATGCCAGCCTAAAGCACATAAACCTTCGCATAATACATCGCGTCGCTTACGATACATTTCTGAAATTTCTGCCACACATTCCTGTGGGCCTTCGAGCGCGGCAATGGCCGCAACCTGTATCGGCGTAAACATGCCATAATCAAGGTACGACTTCATTCGCGCAAGCGCACCGACTAATGTCGCGTTGCCTGTCATAAAACCTACCCGCCAGCCCGGCATATTATAACTTTTGGAAAGGGAAAAGAATTCAACGGCCACGTCTTTTGCACCCGGTACCTGTAAAATAGAAGGCGCTTTATAACCGTCAAAAACAATATCGGCATAGGCTAAATCGTGTACCACCCAGATCTCGTGTTCTTTGGCAATAGCAACAACTTTTTCAAAAAAATCCAGCTCAACACATTCGGTGGTCGGATTGCCCGGAAAATTCAGCACTAACATCTTTGGCTTGGGCCAGGTGTCTTTAATGGCTTTTTCCAGCTCTTCGAAAAAGTCGATATCGGGTGTCATTTGTACGTGGCGAATATCGGCACCGGCAATAATAAAACCGTATGGATGGATTGGGTATGCCGGGTTAGGTACCAACACCGCATCCCCCGGGCCAACAGTGGCCATGGCCAGGTGCGCCAGCCCTTCTTTGGAGCCAATAGTCACAATGGCTTCGGTTTCCTGGTCTAAATCCACGTCGAAACGCTTTTTATACCACTGACAAATGGCACGTCTTAAACGTGGAATACCGCGAGATAAGGAATAGCGATGGGTGTCCTGGCGTTGAGCCACTTCAACCAGCTTATCGACAATATGCCTGGGCGTTGGTTGATCCGGGTTGCCCATACCGAAATCAATAATATCTTCCCCACGGGCGCGTGCTTCGGCTTTTAACTCGTTAACGATATTAAAAACATAGGGGGGCAGCCGCTTAATCCGGGGAAAATCTTCAATCACAAGCAAAATATCCTGAAAATTGGGTTAAATTGATGATAAGTTAAATAAACGACGCATTATGCCGTAAAATGGCGGCAACATAAAATGTTGTTTGCCGATAAATGAATGAAAATGAAGACTTTTTGATGACCCAGTTCCAGCTCGAAACCACTGAAAAACTCACTATTAAAAGCTACCAGGATGACAGGGTGGATATTGCCCTGTCTGGTAATCAGGACGATGCAGCGAGCAACAATATTCGCAGTCTGAGCAGTAGTTTTATCCTGACCCCACAGCAAATTATTGAACCCTGGCCCTACCACGAGGTGGATGAACTCGATAGCGCCGGTTTTTCAGCCATTATTGAGCAACGTGCCGAAGTGGTTATTATTGGCACCGGTAAAAACCTGTGCTTTCCCGATCATCAGGCTCTGCAAGCTTTCCACCAGGCCGGCATCGGTGTGGAAGTCATGAACACGGCCTCTGCGTGCCGCACCTTTAACGTGCTGGTCGCAGAAAACCGTTTTGTAATTGCCGGGCTCCTGATAAATTAAATCCATTATCTAAACATTCTATTTAAATTTGCTTATTTTTAAGCAAAACAACTAAAAATAAAACCACATTATGCTTTTTCAGACTTCTTTTTCGCCCCTTTTTTAGGTGTGGTACCGCCAGAATAAGCATCATTCGCAAACACCCATTCCGGTACATCACGTGCAGTCAGGGTTGTACGACAGGCCTGCTGTACTTTTGCAGCGGCACTGACACTTTCCTGCTGTGCGATAAAGTCACTAAAGCGATCCATATGTTGTTTGTAGCAGATATGCCCCAGCGTCTCTGCTGCTGCATTACCATCTTTGACCATCAGGGCTTCGAATGTTCTGCTAATACTGCTGTCGGCTTTCGCAGATTTAATCGCCGCCTGTTTATTTGTCAGTGCAGTCAGTAAGTCTGGCGCATCAACATCTATATTTAACAGCTTATAGTTTCGTAATTTAGGCAATGCCAATGCAATTTGCGCATGACGGGCTGCGTTGCTTTCAGGTAACTGCACAATGATTTCTTCCAATGCATTGTTAGCCGATTCTAAAAACTGGCTTCCACCAAAAGTTAAAACCTGGCCGACATCTTTTACAAACAAGTCCTGCGCACAAACTTCTTCGGCATGCGTTTGCGGTGTCGCAACCCGCAGCTTAAGTGTGTTGGAAACAATTATATCCTCATCAATGGTTAACACAGCCTGCACCGTATAATTACCCGGCTCTGAAATATCCCAGCCATTTTTACCTGCCGAGATTAACAATGTGTCATAAAGTGACTGGCCATGCTCAATGGCTGTTTTGCCTGTGTTTCGCAGGTACTGAGCATACGGCAGCCATTGTCTTGCTGGCATACCATCGCGCTTAACAATAATGGCCATGTTCTGGTATTGTTTTAAAGTTTGTTTATCCAGCAAACGCGTCTGTCCGGAAATATTGGTTAACTTTAATTCCAGGTTGATCATTTCTAAAAATTCGTAAACGCTGCTTTGCTTATTATTACGCAACTGTAGTTGGAAAGGTGCAGGCTGTTGTTGCATTTGCTGTCTAAAACCGTGGTTGTCAAACCAGTCGGCATTGCCCATTTGCACAAACTTTGCCGGCGCATGACGCATAAAAACAAGTTCATCGTCACTAAAACGGTATTCAAAATCTGAAAAGAAAGTACTTTCACCACCACTCACATTGTAAGGGTAATTCATAAAACTTCTGGCTTCTGGATCGTTGGCCAGTGATGCAAGCCAGGGCGAACCCAGTGCCTTTTGCCATGAATGTGCGAGGTTAAAGCCATGCCCCATTTCATGTGCAGCCGTCCAGAATCTCATCCGCTCGACCCAGGCTGCTGGGTTAGTTTCGCCAGCCGGAGCCTGAGAAATAAACGAGTTGCTGAATATGGCGGTACCCTGGCGATGGTTTGGGCCAATATCATCAAACATAACGCCACCAAGCCCATTACCACTGTCATGCAAACGTGCAAACATCACCCACATTGCCCATTGAGCCTTGTTTTCAAACCGTGACCAGTATGACTGCATGGCATCATGCATTTCGGCATCACTCCATGTAGCATTCGTGCCGCTGTCATCAACTGGAACCGCGCTGTCACCGCCCGATTTAGTAACATTAAAACCAGCACGTTTATAAACTTTTTCCAGCGATAAGTTTTCACAGGAAAGTGATGCCGATCTGTTAGGGTGATCGCAGGTATTTATCGAAGTAACCATATCGGTAGCGGCGACATCAGAAACCCGGTCATATTCAAATTCAACCGGGTGAAAGTATCTTGAAACAAATTTAAAATGTTGCACTCGCGCTGGGGCACCACCGCCATAAAATCGTGCTATTAACTGGCGTTGGTTGCTATACCAGCTACGCTTCACTTTAATTCTTACCCGGGTATGACGCATGGCGTTTGCCGAACCATCCTTAAACCAGATATCACCCAGCCACACATTTTGATCACGTGTTGATTTTAACCGCGCTATCCAGTTCACCGACGTAAAGGCATTTACTTTAAACACACCACTGGCCTGCATTTGTGGATAACGCCCATCAACATCAAGCCTTAATTCATCTTTCAGCCATTTTGCATGCCGGTTTGCACCCGGCATAAAACCGGTCTGGCTATCAAACTCAGCCTCGTCAGCAGCTCGGTTTTTTGGCATGCGTAGTCTTCTGTTTGATGCCTTGTATAACCCGCTTACAAATAGTTTTACCGGGTAAACCGGAAAAGGATTTCTGTGGAACGCATTTTCCGAAGTTATTGCGCTGTCATCGAAATCATCATTGGCTTGTTCAAAATCCATATCATTGTTCATCATATCGTTACTCATGGTGTTTTCCTCCGTGGCCGGGTTGAGAGCAATAAGCAAACCTGCTTTAGTACATAGTAGATTGAAAGTAAGAAAGAAAAGGTCTAAATAATCACAAACAGGCTATGAAATAATGACATTCGTGATATTTTGTGAATTACACTGATGCCGAAGGCAAAACCCCGTCGACTTTAAACTCATTAATATTGAAACCGTAAACCTTCCTGTCTTCCCGGCTGACAAAACGGACATTATTGGCGGTGGTACTGCATATCCACTGACTTTGATACAGGGGTTCATTCACTATCAATGCATTTGCTGTTAACAGGGCAATGTTAATGCCCCTCGCAGAATCACGGGCAGAGGTGTATTCAAACGCTTCAATTTGTGCTTCGCGCATTTGTGCGCCAAACGCCTGTGTATCGGAATAACTGGAGGGATGACAAAGCTGGCGGGCATAGTCAGTAAAAGGTTTTTCATGTAACTGCAAACCCATTTCTGAATAATAGCGCCCGGCAAAAAGAGTATGCTCGGTAATGAATTTTTTAGAGGCTGGTGGCGTTTTCATGCCGTTCCAGAACAAAAAACGGTAGTAACTGCATTCAACCAGCACGGTTTTTACCTGGTGGGAACCGTATAGCAAACTGGGTTCAAAGCGCGTACCAAAACGCGAACCATGTTTGAGTGGCGGATAACGAAAAGGGGTAGCTAACAGGTAATGCAACTTGTCCGTGTTTTTATCTAAAGCGGGCTTGGTGCTATCCAGCAATGACTCCAGAACAGCCTGCTCTTCCAGTGAGTCAACGATACGGGTCGTGGCAATTTGTTGCTGGCTTTCAACAATACGCAAAAAGTCGCTGCCAATGGTTTTAATGTGTTTCCCTGCCTGTGTTTTTGCCCAGATATCCATATCCACACTGTTTAATACCTAAACTTTTGCCCGAATGGCATCAAGGTATTCCACGACCGTGGTGAGCCCGGTCACGGTTTTAACCTGCTCGGTTGGGACACCGCCGGTATGAAGGTTTTCAGTTTGCATCCAGTGCTTCATATCGTTCTTCTGACCGCCAACTAATGCAAACAG
>JALTLP010000160.1 GCA_027001895.1 Chromatiales bacterium
TTTTTCCTGTCATTCGATTCATAAAATGTTGTACTGGTATCAACATAGGGCTGACTTCTTAACCGTCCTTGCTGCCCTGCAAAAGTACGTTCCCTGAAATAAGGCAATACAAATGCATCAAACGTACCCAACTCACTGTTATATGAAACATTAATCATCGGCTGACCCAGCTTTTCTTCACCATCGGGGTTATCCACCAGATCAGTCTGATTAATAATATCGACAAGATGCTGTGATTCGGTTACACCCCAGAATAACTTTCTGATACCAATACGCCATTCAAGATTGTCCTGTACTTTTAACCAGGTCAGTTCACGTATGTCAGCATGACTGCGTTCATCATCATTCTGATCAAACCGTAGATAAGGTACAAATGTAATACTGTCATTGCCGTCATTAAACTCATGGTAAAATTCCGGCTGGAAAAAGACCGAGCTATTATTACCATGCTGCTTTGCATAAGCTGCTGACTCGGTAAAACCCCGCAGTTCCAGTCCAAGTTGCCCCGACCATTCTGCGGCAGATACATCCGCAAGTAGCAGTAAGGAAGCCGAAACGAACAGAATCTTTTTAAAACTTAACATCTACTTTTAATATTTTTTAGCGGGCACGTTTTAATGCATTGCGATTAAAGTCACGTTCTTTAAGGCCGGTTCTGAATTTATATTCCAGAAACATAAGCGTGGTGCTTTTACCTGTTACATGATTATTCATATCCATCCTGCCCGGCCGCCAGTAACGTCCAAGATACTGGTTATAATCACTATACGTCAGTGTTTTTAATAGCGTATTTTTTCTGTCGTAAAATTCAGTTTTAAGTGGCTGGTACATTTGTTTGTCTATCCAGTTAATCAGGCGGGTGTAACCTGATTTTTTATACTGTGGATACGCTTCTACAACAAAACAATCGCGGCCATTTATTTTTTCATCACGCAGGTATTTGTACTTGTACTTATCCACTTCCTGAGACGATATATCTTCATAAGCAAATTCGCTGCCCATAAACGGCCCGGATTTATTGGATGATGATATACGTTTTACTCTTTTCAGCGCCGGTAAATAAATCCATTGCTCATCCGGTTTTAATGAATGAGTAAAACTAAGAAACGCCGTGCCTTTAATATCTTTTGGTGAATCGAAAACAATCAGGGTTTTATCACCGTCACCATCAACTTCCAGTGTTTTATTCCTGTTTTTGCGTTTAGACTCCTGTCCAAAACGATTACGCAGGGTCATTTCAAGTCGTGCCTGCATATCACCCCAGCCGGTATCGCGCTTGTCGGCTTCAACGGCTATCGACAGGCCTTTTTCTTCTGCAGTTTGTGCAGACGCAGGCAAAATAAAACTGCTAAAGATTAAATTAAAAACAGCTAAACGGATTAAAAATGATTTCATTTTTTGGCTCCCTCAAATTTCATTAATAAGGCTGGCAAGAACAACAAGTCAGCGGCCAGTGCAAATACAATAACAATAGCGGTTAACAGACCCATACTCGCATTCAGTTCAAATGTCGACTGGGCAATAACACTAAAACCGGCCACCAGAATAATGGATGTCGTTACCAGTGCGCGCCCGACATGACTAAAGGCATAACGCACCGCATCTTCTGCAGTTAACGCTTTCTCTCTGCGTGCACGCAGATACTTACTTAAAAAGTGCACCGTGTCATCCACCACGATACCCAGCGTCATCCCTGTTACAATGGATAAAGCCAGCCCAACTTCACCAACCAGCAAACCCCAGAGTCCAAAGCCCATCGCAGCCGGCACCAGGTTTGGCAATAAACTTATAAAACCTATTTTAAATGATCGCAATGCAAAGATTAAAATCATCGAAATAAGCACCAGCGCCAGTGAAGTCCCACCTAACATACTAACAATATTTCTTTTGCCAATATGTGCAAACATCACGGTTGGACCACTGCCGTCAGCGTTAAATAAATGCTTACTGTTATTCTTCAGCCATTTCTGGGCACGTTTTTCAAGCGCGATAATTTCATTACTGGAAATGGTTTTCATGGTTACTGTCATACGGGTTGCAGATTTATCCACGTTTATCTGGTTATTTAAATCCAGTCCATAGGGCAATGACATTTCGTAAAGTAACAGGTACTGTGCTGACAGATCACGGTTATCTGGTATACGGTAATAGGCATCATTATCAGCATGCATGTTTTTATTTAATCGCTTCATAATATCCGTAAAGACATTAACATGAATGGTTTCTGGTTGCTGTCGGTACCAGTCTGCAAAGGCTGAAACCTCCTGTTGATATTCCGGGTTACTAATACCACCGGCTTCCCCCGAACCCAGTGAATAATCAATAATATAAAGCCCCGTCAGATTCTTTATCATATAATCTGAATTGGCTCTAAAGGGCACAGATTCGTCAAAATATTCAACAAAAACATCGTTGAGTTCGTTGCGCGGTAAAAAGGCAACCAGGGTTACGATTGCTATGCCCATCCCTATCATCAGTCTTTTCTGGTTACGCACCACAAACTCACCCATTTTTTCCATGGCTCGATCTTTATCCGTGTTCACCTGCTTAACCTTGACTGGTAGTAACGATATAACAGCCGGTAAAAATGTAACGCTCAGAATAAATGAAACAACCACACCAAAAGCAACAAAGTTACCGAGGTGCTGGAATGGCGGCGCATCTGAAAAATTCATGGATAAAAAACCAATTGCCGTTGTAATACTGGCAAGAAACACCGGCTGCAAATTCACTCGCAGGCTTTCAACGATTGACTCATTTTTAGATTTTCCTGTCCGCATGTCATGCAGGAAAGTAATCAGGATATGCACACAGTTAGCAATTGCAACGGTTAATATAATAGTGGGTGCAGACATAGCCGGTGGTGTTAATGGAAAACCTATATAACCCCCTATGCCCATTGCAGCAATTATTGCAAAAATAATTATCAGAAAGGTTGTCGCGGTTCCGGGTAGCAAGCGCATAAACATCAGATACCAGGCCAGTGGTAAAAGCCCTACCAGAATGCTGACCGGTTTTAACAATGCAGCCGGAACCAGTACATGCCAGGCTGTAAAATAACTGCTCATAACAAAAATCATTGCGGCCAGACCGGCAAACAACAATAACAGTTGTTTCCAACTGCCTGACAGATCACGGATAAGAATACCAAGGATAATAATCATTAAAATAAAACTGGGCATCACCAGTTTTTGCATATCCTGTTGTGATGCCTCTGAGAATGCATTATTCATCAGCACCATACCGTTCAGTCTGATTTCTATATCCGGGTAGCGTTTTTCAAAGTCACGCTTAATTTCTCGCGCCTTGGCAACCACCGCAGGCACTTCTCGTGTTTCATCCTTACCGGGTAATTGAATGGTTGCATTTACCCCGGTCACTGCAGCTGTTTTTGAAATCAGGCGATTTTTTAATAGCGGCTCATGCAAAGCAATGGATTTTATTTTTTCGAGATCAGCAGCAGATAAGCTGTCTGCATCTTCAACCAGGTCGGCAACAACCAGGTCATCCCCTTCTGCCGAAGTATGCTGGAAGTTGGTAATAGAATCGACACGAATAGAAAACGGCAGTTGCCAGGCCTGTTCGGTTAACCCTTCGATAGCGGCCAGTGTATTTTTAGTAAATACATTGCCATCTTTCGGTGTTACGATAAACATGACGTTATCGTTCTTTGTATACATACGCTCAAGTGCATCAAACGCTTTTAACTGCGGATTTTCTGTACTAAAAAATACCCGGTAATTATTGGTAAAACTTAAAAAACGACCGCCGCTTGCTGCGGCGAACACACCAAGCAAACAAACAATAATTATCAGCCAGCGCCAACGCAGAATCCATTGCCCGTAATTCGTTTCAAAATCATTCATCTTCATCTCCTTAAGTGCAACAATTGTTGCTTTAGCGTGACTCTAAATTAATATTGTTAAAGCTGTTACGTGGTGCAGAAATATTTTCTAAACTTTCAGAAATTCAAGTCGTTTATCTGTCATCGCAGGCGTAATTTCCATAATCTCAAATGAAACAACTTTTTCAGAAACAAACGGGTCGTTATTTACCCTGTTGTGAAGTTCTTCAATCGTTGTATTGTGAGCCAGGATTGCGCCGCCCTGATTTGGCTGAAGACTACCGGCCAGAATAAATACATTGTCATCCATTCCTGACTTAAGCCAGGCATTGTGACCTTCCATATATTCAGTTGCCAGGTTTTTGTTTTCTGAAAATCTTAATAAAATAATAAACATATTTTTTCCCCTGAATAATTTTGCTGTTTTTATTGCAGTATTGTTTTGTTCAGTTGATTGATTATCGTTTTCTTAAACCCTTAATCAAAAGAGCCACCAGATTTTTTGCCATTTCTTCAAATTGCTGCTGTGTAAATAAAGGTAAAAATATCGGCACTTCAAAAAGCGTTAAACTACTGTAGATTGTTCTTGCACTTATCATTACATCGTCAACATCAAACTCACCGGATTCATTACCCTGTTTCAGAATTTCTGCTATTAGCGCACACTGGCTTTCAACTTTGGATAAAACAATTTCCTTGCGTTCACGGGTAACAATGTCAATCAGCTCGTTCACCTTAGGCTCGTTCTTCGCACGCTCATGGGTGTAACGGACGTCTTCCAGAACCAGTTCCAGCAGCTTCTCACCGGCCGTCATATGCTTTTCATCAACCAGGCGGGAAAGGCAGTCAACCCGTTCGCCCATGCAACGCTCGGCACAGGCTGCGGCTATATCCTGCTTGCTCTTAAAAAAACGGTATAAGTTAGCCGCCGACATTTTCAGATCATCGGCAATTTCAGCCATTGTGGTTTTGTTATAGCCATAGTCGCGGAAACGCTGTTCTGCTGTTTCGATGATTTCCTGTCGTTTTTGCTCAGATTTGCTCATTTTTAAGATTCTTTTGCGGTTTGCAGCTAGTTTTAGCAGTAATTTTGTGAATATTCAACAAAATATTCATTATTTACTACCAGGACTTGAAATATTAGAGTTTGCTAATATATAATGT
>JALTLP010000161.1 GCA_027001895.1 Chromatiales bacterium
TTATTATTTAGCGACAATAACGCCTTTGGCGGTATCGGCATGGAATTCACCAAAGAAAGGGTAGCGGCCGGGTTTGAGTGGACCAATGAATATTTTTGCCTTGCCTTTGGGCTGAATAATCTTTTCACGGTGCAGAACATAGCTTTCAAATTCTTCAGGGGTGGCATCCATGTTTTTAACAATGAGTTTAATTTTCTTGCCGGCGGGAATGGTAATGGTTTCCGGTGAAAACTTGTGGTCTTTTATAATTAACTCGATTGTTTCAGTTGCCATTACACTGTGGCTAAAACCAAACAGAGCAATAAGGAATAATACTGTTTTAAATTTACGCATAATCTACCTGCCTGAACGGGTTAGTATATAATTAATGTCTTAAATACAAATAATAACGATTCTCATTTAGAAAAACAAGGGGAACCTTTCATTTTTAATGTTTTTTTTAAGAATTATCTGAGGGCATGATTATTCGTGTTTTATGTACGGCTAACACCGATATTTGTACTTTTAGGCCAAAAACTCTTCACTTTTAGATATTTTCAAGTACAATGCGCCTCTGTTCGAAAATCCGATTGTGTAGAGATGTGGTCTGCGCAAGGATTTTCCATTTTTGTTTTAAAATTGAGGTAGAAGAATGGTAGTCATTCGTTTAGCACGTGGTGGTCAAAAGAAACGTCCATTTTATCATATTGTTGTTACCGACAGCCGTAACAAGCGTGATGGTCGTTATATTGAGCGTCTTGGTTTTTTTAATCCGAGTGCCACAGGTCAGGAAGTTCGTTTAAATTTAAACAGTGAGCGTATTGAGCACTGGGTAAAATTAGGCGCAAAAACCAGTGACCGCGTTAATACACTTATTAAAGAAAGCGCAGCGGCTTAAGAGAGCTGTTGCTTTTAAGTTTGTGTCATTTGCAAGGAATCTTGTAAATGTCTGAAAAAGCAGACTTATCCCAAATAGCTGCCGACAGGCTGCAGGTAGGGAAAATATCCGGGGTATTTGGCGTTAAGGGCTGGGTAAAGGTCTTTTCTGAAACCGAACCACGGGAAAATATATTGAGCTATTCGCCCTGGCTTATCGAGGTGAATAAGCAATGGCAGCCGGTTAAGCTGCTAAATGGTAAAAAACATGGTAAAGCGGTTATCGCACAACTTGAAGGCGTGGACGACCGTAATCAGGCAGAAGCTCTGCAAGGTGTGAGAATTGCAATTATGGCTTCGCAGCTACCTGAGACGGCCGAGAATGAATTTTACTGGCGAGATTTAAAAGGCTTGCAGGTTGTTAACCCGGCAGGCTATGAGTTTGGCAAGGTGGTCGATATTCTGGAAACCGGTGCCAATGACGTACTGGTGGTTCGCTCTAAAGTAAAAGAGCAGAACGGTAAGCATAAGGAGTTTTTAATTCCTTATATATGGCAACAGGTTATTTTGCAGGTGGATTTAGACGCAGGCATGCTGCAAGTCGACTGGGAACCTGAGTATTTAGAAGATTAATTATTAAGGAGATGACCAGTGCATATCGAGGTCATTACCTTATTTCCGCAAATGTTTGCGGCATTGAGTGACTACGGCATAACAAGCCGGGCACTTCAAAATAATATTGCCACGGTGGCAACGGTGAATCCGCGAGATTTCGCAGAGGACCGTAACAAAACCGTGGACGACCGCCCTTATGGAGGCGGTCCCGGCATGGTGATGATGCACCGGCCGTTACAAAAAGCGATACAGGCTGCACGCAGTCAATGCAGTAAAGATACAAAGGTCGCTTACTTGTCGCCACAGGGGCGCAAACTGGATCAACAGGGTTTGCAGCAACTGGCAACAAGAAAAGATTTAATACTGGTATGTGGTCGTTATGAAGGTGTTGATGAACGCCTGATACAAACCGAGGTAGACGAAGAATGGTCGCTCGGGGACTACGTACTCAGTGGTGGCGAACTTGCTGCAATGGTAATGATAGACGGGATTATCCGCCTGTTACCCGGTGCCCTCGGGCATGCAGATTCGGCACAACAGGATTCGTTCGTGGATGGTTTACTGGATTATCCACATTATACTCGTCCCGAAGTTCTTGATTGTGGGGATAACGGTGAGTTGACGGTACCAGGTGTTTTACTAAGTGGTGATCATAAAAAGATTGATCGCTGGCGAAACAAGCAGGCTTTGGGAAGAACCTGGTTAAGACGGCCGGATTTACTGGAAAAAATAAATCTGGACGAAGAACAACAGTGTTTGCTCGATGAATTTATTCACGAACATAATGCTGACTAAATGAAGACTTTAAGCGTTGGAGCTAGTTATGAGTAACATCATTAATGAATTGGAAAATGAACAGTTAAAAGACATCCCTGAATTCAGTCCGGGTGATACCGTCGTTGTTCAGGTAAAAGTAAAAGAAGGTAACCGCGAGCGTTTACAGGCCTATGAAGGTGTTGTTATTGCAAAAAATAATGCAGGTTTAAATTCTTCTTTCACTGTTCGTAAAATTTCTCACGGTGAAGGCGTTGAACGTGTTTTCCAGTCGCATAGCCCGATGATTGATTCGGTTACTGTAAAACGTCGTGGTGATGTACGTCGTGCAAAATTATATTATCTGCGTGATCGTTCAGGTAAAGCAGCACGTATCAAGGAAAAATTATCCAGATAATGACATTGTTGCAAGGGATAGCAGCGAATCAACCAGGTTTCACTTGCAAAGCGCTGGTTTTAAAAAAACGGGTTATACGTACGTGTATAACTCGTTTTTTATTATTATTTTTTTTATCCCCGCTTGCCGTATTTGCCGATAACCAGCCAGTTAATAGCGAGCAAATAAAAACAATTCCATTGGCCAGTCCGGCAACAGAGGTTACTCCTGTTCAACAGGAGAAACTTTCTGAACCAGTCACTGTTAAGACCGAGGCTAAAAAAACCATTGCAGAAAAAAAAGTTTACCAGGACAAGGCTCTGGCAAACGTTCAGGCTATTGTGCAAACCGGAGCGATACACCTGGCACTGTTAAAATTAAGCAAACAGCAACCGGACTACACACCCAATCAGGAAAGGTGGATACGTTGGGAGCGTGAACGCATTACCCTGTTAAACATCGCTGAACAATACCCGTTACTGGTTGAGCGGGTAAAGAACCTGCCTGCCGGTATTAATCTTTCATTTTTATACTGGGCTAAAACACGGCAAGCTTCAGCCTATTTAAAACTGGAAGAGTTTGAAAATGCGCGGCAAAGTCTGACCGAGGTTATCTGGGGGAAGCATCAGCACGATTCTGAGTTTAGTAATCGTTGGTTACCGCATTGGCGAAGGATGATTATTCATAGTTATCTTAACCAGGGTTTATTTAAAGACGCGCATATTTCGATTACACGCTTCAGGCAGGATTATGGCGAAGGTGACATAAACGATATCATTTTATATGCGCGTGTTTTGTTAATGAATAACCTTGCCAACGAAGCATTAAACGTTCTGGCGGGCCATACCCGTAACCCTGAGGCAGGGATGTTGCATCTGCTTGCCCAGCTAAGAAAAGATTCTCGTTCTCCGCGTAAGGTATTACAGGCAAGCCTGCGCCAGATGCAGGGTGACTGGGTAAAACCAGAACTTAAAACCTACTTATGGTCAATCGTAGCCGAAGCCGCTCAACGCAGCGATGACAAGCTGTCCGGTATCAAAGCAATGGAATTTGTACTTGCTGATGCCGATAATAAAAATTTACCGCAAGGTTTATTTAAGTTGTCTGTGGATGATTTATGGAATGCCTATGTTGAAAATGCAATTAAAATTGGTAACCGAGCGCAATATCTGATGGGGGACGATCCTGCCTGGTTAAATGCGGCTGAAGCTTTCGATATTACCCAGCCCATCAATGCCCGTTCACTGCATGCTTTTCTGATACTTCGGGGTCAGGATAAAAAAATAAAAGCAAAATCCATACAGTTGTTCCTGGCGTCATTGTCTAAAAATAAAAATGGCAAGGAGCTGGTGAAGCAACTGTTTCTGCATTCGTCTCATTTTAAAAGCAAACAAACCATTCCCTTGCCGGTAAGACATTTTCTGATTGATTACGCATTGTCAGAAACCGATATTCGGCTCGCCTCTGAATTAATGGCAACAATACAAACTTCACCAGAGGATGCGGATAAGTTTATGTGGCAACTCAGGCGTGCGCGGGTGCTGGTTATGGGAGGCAAGATTAACGAAGGTGCCGATGCATTGATTGAATTACTTTCACAGCAAAAACAGATGAATGTTGAAGATGCCGACAGGTTAATGCAAGTGGTCTTTGATCTGCAAACGGTTAATGCTCATCAGCAGGCTTATCGGGTGTTTGAACAGGTGCTTTTGCATGTCGATGACTATAAACGTCAGCGTGAAATATATTACTGGATGGCGGATTCTAAAAAAGCATTACAGCAATATGCCGAGGCCGCTGCTTTATATCTTGAATCAGCCGTATTACCGGCTAAAGAAAGTATGGAACTTTCCAATGTGGAACCTGGGCTGGATCCGTGGGGACAAACTGCACGTTACCAGGCAGCAACGGCGCTGGCTAAAGCCGGTTTAACTGAAGATGCCCGAGTGTTGTATCAGAAGTTGCTCGACGTTACCCGGGAAGAAAGCCGTATCCGGGTAATCAAACACCAGTTGCAACAATTATGGTTAATGGAAAACCAGACAGTCAGGCAACACTAAACCTTACTGGATAACAAATGCCGTAAAATAAACGGCACTAATGGTTGGTTTACCCATATTTTTGGTTAATACTTTTTTCAATACGTCGACCGCTTCTTTACGCAGTTTTTCCTTACCCTGTGTTGAACGTATTTCCGATGCTTCACGGCCACTTAATAACATCACCAGGGCATGTTGAATTGCTGGCTTATGTTCCTGTACGGCGTTGGTATCTGCCGGGTTTTTTAGTCGCAGTTGAATATCGACCTGCAGGTGGCGTACTCGCCCTTTATCATTAATGTTAACAACCATAGGTGGCGACAGGGAAAAATATTGCGATG
>JALTLP010000162.1 GCA_027001895.1 Chromatiales bacterium
TCGGTATGCGTTTATTAAAACGTGTCGAAGGTGATCTGGAAGAAATAGGTACCGTCGAGCAATATCCGAAAATGGAAGGTCGACAAATGGTGATGGTACTTTCCCCGAAGAAGAAGTAGTTACAACTTTTTGTAGCTATATATTTTAACTTAAGAATGCGGAGTATCTAACGATGCCAAAGATTAAAAGTAATAGTGGCGCGGCAAAACGTTTCAAGCGAACAGCGGGTGGCGGTTTTAAGCGTGCACAGTCTCACAAAAGACATATCCTTACCAAAAAGAGTACCAAGCGTAAGCGCCAGCTACGTAGTATCCTGCAAGTAAATTCTGCAGATACAGCCTCAGTACGTCAAATGTTACCTTATAGTTAAGGGAGTTAAGCGATATGCCAAGAGTAAAACGTGGTGTGACCGCTCATGCGCGTCATAAGAAAATTCTAGATCAAGCAAAAGGTTATAAAGGCCGTCGTAAAAACGTTTTTCGTGTAGCAACACAAGCTGTCACAAAAGCAGGCCAATATGCATACCGAGATCGTCGTCAACGCAAACGTCAGTTCCGTCAGTTATGGATTGCTCGTATCAATGCTGCGGCACGTGATTGTGGTATTACCTATAGCCGATTTATAAACGGATTGAAAAAGGGCTCGATCGAAATCGATCGTAAAGTACTGGCAGACATTGCCGTATTTGATAAAGCAGCCTTTGCAGCCATTGCCGAACAAGCAAAAGCCAATCTGTAATTACTGCAACATCCTTAATCATTGATTAAGTCGTGTTAAGCAGACTCTAAAAAGGGAGGCTTTGTTGAAGCCTCCCTTTTTTTATTATTATGAGAAGTAAAAACCGTGCAAGCAGAACTGGATAAATTAGTCGAACAGGCCAAACAAGCCATTAGCAACGTTTCAGATGCGAAAGCACTGGACGAAATTCGCGTGCAATACCTTGGTAAGAAAGGTGAAATCACCTCGCGCATGAAACAACTTGGCTCACTGTCAGCCGAAGAACGACCCAAAGCCGGGCAGGTGATTAACCAGGCCAAACAACAGGTACAACAGGCTTTAGAAGCGAAAAAAACCGAGCTTGAAACAGCTCTGTTAAATGAAAAACTTGCGGGTGAAACCATTGATGTCACCTTACCTGGGCGTTCAATCCCGGCCGGTGGTTTACACCCGGTTACCCGCACCATGCAACGAATCGAAAAACTGTTTTCACAAATGGGTTTTAGTAGTGCCGTTGGCCCTGAAATAGAAGACGATTACCATAACTTCGAAGCGCTGAATATTCCAGAATCACACCCGGCGCGAGCCATGCATGACACTTTTTATTTTAACGATAATACTGTGTTGCGTACGCACACCTCGCCGGTACAAATTCGGGTAATGGAAAAACAAAATCCACCCATTCGGGTGATAGCACCGGGGCGGGTGTATCGTTGTGACTCGGATATTACCCATACCCCCATGTTCCACCAGGTTGAAGGTTTAGTGGTGGATCAAAAGGTGACTTTTTCAGACTTAAAAGCATTGCTTATCGATTTTCTGCAACACTTTTTTGAATGTGAAGACTTAGAAGTGCGCTTTCGACCTTCTTACTTCCCGTTTACCGAGCCTTCTGCAGAAGCAGATATTCAATGTGTCATGTGTAGCGGCGAAGGTTGTCGTGTATGCAGCCATACCGGCTGGTTAGAAGTGCTGGGCTGCGGCATGGTGCACCCGAATGTGTTTAAGTCGGTCAAGTTTGATACTGAAAAATACACCGGCCTTGCCTTTGGTATGGGCGTGGAGCGTTTAGCCATGCTGCGTTACGGTGTTAATGATTTGCGTTTGTTTTATGAAAACGATGTGCGTTTCTTAAAGCAGTTTAAATAAACAAGATAAACCACAGCGAGCATGATGGATTGCTTGCCCTATGAAGTGTTTTTGGTACGAAGAATAAGAATATAGGTCGTCATACCCACGCAGGTGGGTATCCATGAATCGGGTATTGGCCTGGCAATATGGATTCCCGCCTTCGCGGGAATGACAGGTGTATTAATTTGGGAATGACAAATATTTTTTATTTTTTCCCTTTGTGACCTTCGTGTCCTTCGTGGTTCAAAGAAGTGGTTAAAAGATTTTTTTGATTTTAAGGTTTTTAAGATGAAATTTAGTGAACAATGGTTGCGTGAATGGGTCAACCCGGAAATAGACAACGCAACACTGCAAGAACAACTTACCATGGCCGGTCTGGAAGTAGACGGTTGTGTACCGGTCGCAGGCGAATTTACAAAAGTGGTCGTCGGTGAAGTGCTGGAAGTCAACAAGCACCCGGATGCGGACAAGTTAAATGTGTGTAAAGTTAATGTAGGTGCAGACGAGCCCTTGCAAATCGTTTGTGGTGCAGCCAATGTTCGGGTTGGTTTAAAAGTTCCTGCTGCGCTGGTGGGAGCTAAATTACCCGGCGACTTTAAAATTAAAAAATCAAAGTTACGCGGTGTACCATCACACGGTATGTTGTGTTCTACTAAAGAGCTTGGCCTGGAAGATCAGGCCGATGGTTTAATGGAGCTACCTTCCGGCGCACCGGTGGGTCGTGCTATCGAAGACTATCTGCAACTTAATGACGTCAGCATCGAGCTGGATCTGACTCCCAACCGTGGTGATTGTCTTAGCATTGCCGGTATTGCCCGTGAAGTGGCTGTGCTGAATGATATTGAATTAGATGAACCTGAAATCAAAGCCGTTAAGGCCAAAATTAAAGACACTTTTAAAGTCACTGTAAAAGCAAAACAGGCTTGCCCACATTACGCTGGCCGGGTGATTAAAAATATTAACCCGGCGGCGGTAACACCATTATGGATGCAGGAAAAACTGCGCCGTAGTGGCCACCGTAGCCTTGGCCCGCTGGTTGATGTCACCAATTACGTGTTGCTTGAACTTGGCCAACCCATGCATGCCTTTGATTTGGAAAAGCTGGACAGTGAGATTATTGTTCGCGAAGCTGACAAAGGAGAAGACATTGAGCTTTTAGACGGTCAGCAAATCAAGCTTAAGCAAGGTTCGTTATTGATAGCCGATAAAAGTGGCCCAGTAGCCTTAGCCGGTATTATGGGGGGGGCTACAACCGCAGTTTCGGATGATACCTGTAATATTTTCCTCGAAAGTGCCTTCTTCACGCCGCTTACTCTTGCCGGCCAGGCGCGCAGCTATGGCCTTCATACCGATTCATCGCACCGCTTTGAGCGTGGTGTCTCATTTGAACTCCAAGTGCAGGCGATTGAGCTTGCAACAGCCTTGTTGCTGGACATTGTCGGCGGTGAAGCAGGGCCGATTACAGAAATATCAGCGGCACAATATCTGCCAGAGAGAAAGCCTGTAAAACTACGCTTAGAGCGGCTTTCGCGCGTTTTAGGGGTACGATTTGAGGCAGTTTTTGTTGAAACTTGCTTACTAAACCTGGGAATGGATTTTGAAACCACCTGTGATGGTTGGGAAGTAACACCGCCTGCTGCGCGCTTTGATATTGAAATTGAAGAAGACTTAATCGAGGAGATTGGCCGTATTTACGGGTATAACAATATTCCACAAACCCGACCTGCATCAATTATCCAGATGAGTGCGGTGAAGGAGCAACAGGTTGGAATGGACCGGGTTCGTCAAACCCTGGTGGACCGCGGCTTTTTTGAGGCCATTACTTACAGCTTTATCGACCCGGCTTTACAGCAAATGGTCGACCCGCAAAGCGAGGCGATTGCACTGGCAAACCCCATTTCGGCCGATATGGGCGTAATGCGGACAAATTTATGGGCCGGTTTGTTAGATTCTTTGCAATATAACTTGAATAGACAACAAAATCGTTTATGCTTATTCGAGTGCGGTCTTAAGTTTTTAAGACAAGATAATGAAATTAAACAAAAATTAGTTGTTGCGGGTGTTCTGAATGGCGACGTTTATCCAGAGCAATGGGCTGTTACTAACCGCAAAGTTGATTTTTTTGATACCAAAGGACATGTTGAAGCGTTGCTCGAATTAACCGGAAAAAACCTCGAATTTACTTTTAAAGCAGATTCTCACCCAGCGTTACATCCGGGGCAGTCAGCGGCTATTTATTCTGGTAAAACTGAGCAAAATCAAAGACATGTGGGTTGGGTTGGTGCATTGCATCCTGAGTTAAACAAGAAACTGGGTCTATCGTCTGCGACATTCGTATTTGAGCTTGATGCAGACATTTTTGAAGACGGTTCCATTCCAGCGTTTAAATCGGTATCAAAATTCCCTGCAATTCGCCGCGATTTGGCTATTATTGTTGATAAAAATATATCCGCACAAAAAGTCATGGATACAATCAATGCAAGTTGCAGCGATATTGTTCACGACTTAGAGTTATTTGACGTATATGAGGGCGAAGGTATTGATTCTGGACGAAAAAGTCTCGGTTTGGGCTTGACCTTGCAGCATCTTTCGCGCACTCTTACAGACGCTGAAGTAAGTTCTGAAACCGAGAACATAATCAGTGCGTTAAATAATAAACTTGGGGCAACACTGAGAGACTAATCACCATGGCGCTAACGAAGGCAGACATGGCAGAACGTTTGTTTGAAGAACTTGGGTTAAACAAGCGTGAGGCAAAAGAAATTGTTGAAATGTTTTTTGAGCAGGTACGATCTGCGCTGGAAAACGGTCAACAGGTAAAATTATCCGGTTTTGGTAATTTCGACCTGCGCGATAAGAAGCAACGCCCGGGCAGAAACCCTAAAACAGGAGAAGAAATTCCAATTACAGCACGCCGGGTCGTTACGTTTCGACCTGGCCAGAAGTTAAAGGCACGCGTAGAAGCATATGCTGGAACCCAGTCACAACAATGAACTGCCGGTAATACCGGGTAAACGTTATTTCACCATTGGCGAAGTGAGCGAGCTTTGCAATGTAAAACCGCACGTCCTGCGTTATTGGGAGCAGGAATTTCCGCAGTGAAAGCCGGGTAAACGACGTGGTAACCGTCGCTATCA
>JALTLP010000163.1 GCA_027001895.1 Chromatiales bacterium
GTCAGGAAATCTTCGGCAACCAGTGAAGCGCCGCCTATCAGGCCACCGTCAATATCCGGTTGTGATAACAATTCTGCTGCATTTCCCGCATTCATGCTGCCACCGTATTGAATACGTACTTTATCGGCAACGTCTTTACTTTTTTCTGCCAGCTTTGCACGTATAAATGCATGTACGTCCTGCGCCTGTTGAGGGCTTGCTGTTTTGCCTGTACCAATGGCCCAGACCGGTTCGTAAGCAATCACGCAATCAGCCAGGGCATCAATACCTTCAAGGTCGATTACAGCATCAATTTGACGGGCAACAACCGCTTCTGTCGTACCATTTTCACGTTCTTCGAGCGTTTCACCAATACAGAAAATAGGGGTTAAACCGGCCTTACGGGCAACGGCAAACTTGGCGGCGACCAGTGCATCGTCTTCACCGTAAAGCGTGCGTCGCTCTGAATGGCCAACGATAACGTATTTACAGCCAAAATCGAGCAGCATTGATGTAGAAATTTCCCCGGTAAAAGCACCCTTTTCTTCTGTGCTTACATTCTGACCACCAAAGCCAATTTCTGTTCCCGCCAACTGTTCGGCAACATCGGCAATATATATAGAAGGGGCACATACAGCAACCTGGGCTGATTTAACGTCTGCCATGCCGGCCTTGATACCATCAAGAAGTGCTTTGATGCTCTCACGTGAGCCGTTCATTTTCCAGTTACCTGCAATAATTGGTTGACGCATTACTACCCTCTCTTATTCGTTAAAATCTGTCCATATGGCCGGGAAAACAGGCAATTTTTGCCTGGGCCGATACAACATAAAATAGCGCGCAAGCATAACGGCCAGCACCAAATAAATCAATATCCGGGGCCGTATTATCCGCTGATTTGCTGAAAATTTCCTGCTAACTTTCTGATTTTCGGTTTATTTAGCGACAAGTTCGAAATAGAGCCTACTGCCGTGCCGCTAAACGTTTGCTTTGACTTCCTCGGCAATACGTATGGCAATTTGCTCCACCCTGGCAGCATCCTGTCCTTCCACCATCACCCGTATAACCGGCTCGGTTCCCGAGGCACGTAGTAATACCCGCCCGGTGTCGGCCAGCTCTTTTTCAGCCTGCTGAACAGCAATTTGTACCGGCTCGCAATTATCCAGGTCGAGTTTTTCTTCGAGGCGTACATTAATCATGGTTTGCGGGTACTTGGTCATATCTGCAACGAGCTCATGCAATTGTTTTTCCTGCGACACCATCGCAGCCAGAACCTGCAATGCAGCAACACAACCATCACCCGTGGTATTTTTTTGCAGACAAATTATATGCCCGGACGATTCACCACCTAAACACCAGCCATTCGACAACAGTTGTTCCATCACGTAGCGGTCACCGACTTTTGCACGCTTAAAAGGAATATCGGCTCTTTCAAAAGCATGCTCCAGGCCAAGGTTGGTCATCAGTGTACCAACAACTCCTCCGGCTAAACCACCGTTTGCCCTGGCCGCCATTGCAATAGCATAGAGCAACTCATCACCATCGACCAAATTGCCATGACGATCCACCATAATCAGGCGGTCACCATCCCCATCAAGTGCAATACCCACATCGGCCTGATGCGTTTTAACCGCCTGTTGTAATTGTGCTGGCTGGGTTGAACCACAATCATCGTTAATATTTATACCATTGGGTTCGTTACCAATGGCAATAACCTCTGCCCGCAGTTCTTCGAATATCTTGGGAGCAACATCGTAGGTTGCGCCGTTGGCACAATCGACCACAATTTTTAAACTTGAAAGGTTCATTCCCGATGGAATAGTGTGTTTACAAAACTCGATATAACGACCGTCTGCATCCGACATACGCACGGCTTTACCCAGGTGCGATGAATCATTACACGCCATGGGTTCATCAAGCATCGCCTCTATTTTATGTTCGATATCATCCGGTAGCTTGGTGCCTTCGGCTGAAAAGAATTTTATACCATTATCATAATAAGGATTGTGCGAAGCACTGATAACTACACCCGCATCGGCGTGTAATGTGCGGGTTAAGTATGCAATGCCCGGTGTTGGCATAACGCCTAACAAAACCACATTAACGCCGGCGGCAGTAAAACCGGCCTCAAGCACCGATTCAAACATATACCCGGATATACGTGCATCTTTACCAATAACAACCGTACCACCTTCTTTACATAAAACCTTACCCACGGCATAACCCAGTTTTAAAACAAAGTCCGGCGTGATTGGATATTTTCCAACCGTCCCACGAATCCCGTCTGTACCAAAATATTTACGTGACATATTATTCTCTTTTTATATGTAAGTAAGACTGCTACGCCTTACATGATTTTTCTACTATTTATATATTATTTTAGACTATTTACAATGGCAATGGCATCGGCTGTTGCTTTGACATCATGCACCCGCAGAATTCTGACACCCTGTTGTGCTGCTAATGCAGCCATTACCACACTTGCATAAATACGTTCATCAGCCGGCGCATCATTTAATATTTTACCTAGCATTGACTTGCGCGATACACCGACCAGTAATGGATAACCTGTAGCAACAAACTTATCAATCGCACGAAACAAGGATAAATTATGCTCCAGTGTTTTACCAAAACCAAAACCAGGATCAATAATAATATTATCTTTGTGTATTCCGGCAGCAAGAGAGGCTGTTATACGTGCTTGTAAAAAGTCTTTTACCTCGGCAACAACATCATTATAACGAGGCTTGTTCTGCATACTCCGGGGTTGCCCCTGCATATGCATTAAACAAACCGGCACATCAAGTTCGGCTGCGGTTGATAATGCATTGTCTTCCTGTAATGCCCGGACATCATTTATTATATTGGCACCCGCTAAAACCGCTTCACGCATTACGCTTGCTTTACTGGTATCAATCGAAATCAAACAATCAGAAAATTGCCTGATGGTTTGTATAACCGGAATTACCCGGTTTAATTCTTCTTCTACAGAAACATCTTTAGCGCCTGGACGTGTTGATTCACCACCAATATCTATAATATCGGCACCCTCGACTAACATTTTTTTTACCTGCTTAACCGCATCACCCGGTTTTACAAATTGACCACCATCAGAAAATGAATCCGGTGTAACATTAAGGATTCCCATGATGTAAGTTTTATCTTCAAATTTCATTGTGCTATCTCTAACAACAATAACAGGACTTCATTCATATTTTTAAAATAAAAAACCCCTAATCAAAACGAAAAGGGGTTTGGAGTTCTAAAACCGTTTAATAATTTTAGTGTGTGCCAGCCGGACCACCGATTGAGCCATCTGACTTTTTATCAGAAGACTTGCTGGTATTATCCGAGTCAGCTTGTGGCTGGTTATGCGCATCATGATCATCCCAGTCTTCTGGCGGCCGGGGTGGCTTACCATTCATAATGTCATCAATTTGGTCTTTGTCGATTGTTTCGTATTTCATTAAAGCATCAGACATCATATGCAGTTTATCAATATTATCTTTCAATATTTTTTCTGCACGTGCATATTGTGTATCCAGTATATGGCGAACTTCCTCATCGATCATTTTCATCGTCGCACCTGAAACATTTTTATGTTGTGCAACCTGGTGTCCAAGGAAAACTTCACCATCATCTTCGGCATACGTCATTGGGCCCAACTTCTCAGACAAGCCCCACTTGGTTACCATATTTCTGGCAATTTCAGTGGTACGCTGAATATCGTTAGATGCACCCGTAGTAACATTTTCCGCACCAAAAATAAGTTCTTCCGCAATACGTCCACCAAACAAACTACAAATAGAACTTTCCAGACGTTCTTTACTGTATGAATAGCGATCTTCTTCCGGCAAAAACATGGTCACACCCAGTGCCCGGCCACGCGGAATAATAGTTACTTTATAAACAGGATCATGTGATGGCACCATTAAACCAACAATAGCATGGCCAGATTCATGATAAGCTGTGTTGCGCTTTTCATCCTCACTCATTGCCATAGATTTACGTTCGGCACCCATCATGATTTTATCTTTGGCTTTATCAAACTCCTGCATATCGACTAAACGCTTGTTTGAACGTGCAGCAAAAAGTGCGGCTTCGTTTACAAGGTTTGCCAGATCAGCACCCGAGAAACCCGGTGTACCACGCGCAATGGTTTTGGGATTAACATCATCCGCAACAGGAACTTTGCGAATATGTACTTTTAAAATTTGTTCACGACCACGCATATCCGGTAATGGCACGACAACCTGGCGGTCAAACCGGCCAGGGCGCAACAGCGCAGGGTCTAAAACATCCGGGCGGTTAGTTGCAGCAATAACAATAACACCTTCGTTACCTTCAAAGCCGTCCATTTCAACGAGTAACTGGTTTAAGGTTTGTTCACGTTCATCATGTCCACCGCCTAAGCCGGCACCACGATGACGACCTACCGCATCGATCTCATCAATAAAGATAATGCACGGCGCATGTTTCTTGGCTTGCTCAAACATATCACGTACACGCGATGCGCCAACACCCACGAACATTTCAACAAAGTCAGAACCCGATATAGTAAAGAACGGTACTTTTGCTTCACCAGCAATGGCTTTTGCCAGTAATGTTTTACCAGTACCCGGGGAACCCACCATTAAAACACCGCTTGGAATTTTGCCACCAAGTTTCTGGAACTTGGATGGGTCTCGTAAAAATTCGACCAGTTCGCTTACTTCTTCCTTGGCTTCATCAACACCCGCAACATCGTTAAAAGTAATTTTAACCTGATCTTCACCCAACATACGTGCTTTGCTTTTACCAAACGACAAGGCACCTCGGCCACCTCCGCCGCCCTGCATCTGGCGCATAAAGAAAACCCACAAACCAATGATTAAAATAAACGGGAACCAGGAAATAAAGATTTGCATCAGGATGCTATGTTCAACCGGTTTAGAAACAATCTTCACACCATTTTTTAGTAACTCACCCACCATTGCACTGTT
>JALTLP010000164.1 GCA_027001895.1 Chromatiales bacterium
TTGGCTAATACCTGCTTGGCAACATCAGAAATCAAAACCAGCCCATATTCATCATCATCGGTTCGTTTGTTAACAACCAGACACTTTGTCTCGACGTTTTTCATTTCGTTCAGGGCATCACTTACCGTTAACATGCCATCGACAATATCAAAATTATGTTTCATAACGTCTCTTACGCGTATAATTTTTTTATCGTTCATATTTTTTCCTCCACAACTTCTGTTAGTTTCCTGACCTGGCTTGCCACACCGACTGCATCTTCGACATCTATCTGAAATGCAATCCCTGCCCCGGTTTTCGAGAACTCCCCTACCTCTTCGATTTTTTCAAGAATCATCCGTGACAAATGTTCTTCCACCAGAAACATAACCATATCACGCTGTGTTTCAAGCGAAAGACCAAAAAAGGTTTTATTCTTGTTAAGTCCTTCACCCCTTGCATGGGTTATTACAGTTGCCCCTGTTGCACCGGCTTCCCTTGCAGCGTCCATAACTTCATCGACCTTGTTTGTTTCTATTAATGCAATAATTAATTTAAAATGCATAACTGTTCTCCTCAGAGTTTTTAAACTTTTCCGGAATCAATAACTTTTTTATCCTTTAAAGCCTGTATTTTCATATTACGTTTTGCACGCCACATACCAATTTGTGCATAACCCATGACTGTTATCATTGGAAACAGGCTTGCAAACGCAATTAAACCAAAACCATCAATTAATTCGCTACGACCCGGCACGGTTCCGGCAAGGCCAATACCTAATGCGGCCACCAGTGGAACCGTAACTGTCGATGTTGTCACGCCGCCTGAATCATAGGCAAGTGCAATAATACTTTTTGGCGCAAACAGGGTTTGCACAATAACAATGATGTAACCGGCAATAATATAATAGTGTAAGGGTGTACCTGTAACGATACGAAAAGTGCCCAGCGCAATACCCAGCCCGACTCCAATGGCAACCGATATACGTAAACCCCAGATACTTACCGTACCACCGGATACATCCTGTGCTTTAATGGCAACCGCGAGCAAGGCCGGTTCAGCCAGGGTTGTCGAAAAGCCAATGGCAACTGCAAACAGATAAACCCACAGATAACTGTCCCACTGAATATATTCAACCAGCCGGTCAACACCAAGAAAGTCCGGGTTCGTTAACTGTTTCGCCATAACATCACCAAGAGGAAACAGTGCTTCTTCCAGGCCGACAAGGAAAAAGGCCATTCCAAGAATAACCAGAACAAAGCCAAAAATAATATTCTTAAGGTTTGTTACCGGCCTGCGAATAATGACATACTGAGTAATAAAAATAATAAGCACAATAGGCAACACGTCACCTATCGTGGACTGGAAAACAGCAATAAAATCCTCAATTATTTTCATTAAACAAAAATACCGTATAACATTACAAACATCATAGGTGTTAACGATGCTAGTGCAATAAGGCCAAAACCATCGATCATCGGGTTACGTCCACGTATACTCGATGCCAATCCGACACCGAGTGCTGTTACAAGTGGAACAGTGATAGTCGATGTTGTCACACCACCCGAATCATAAGCAATGCCAATGATTTCTTTTGGCGCAAAGAATGTAATCGTCACCACGCCAACATAACCACCAATAATAATGTATTGAATGGGCCAGCCCCGAATAATACGAATAACCCCGATAACAATCGCAACACCTACCGAAGTGGCAACGGTATAACGCAGACCGGACGCATAGGCCTGTTGAGCAGCGACACTTGAGCTAATCACGTTATCTTTAGCAGCGAGAAAGGCTGCCTTGTCAGCAATAGCAATAAGTGCCGGTTCGGCAATGGTTGTTCCAAAGCCAAGCGCAAATGCAAAAATAATCAGCCAGAAAACACTGCCCTTACGGGCAAAATCATAGGCAAGGCTTTCACCAATAGGGAACAAACTGATCTCAAGGCCTTTAATAAAAAGAGTCAGACCAAACGACACCATAAACAGGCCGACAACAATGTTTTCAAGATTGGGTATCGGCTGTTGCAGGACAAGAAACTGAAAAAAAACAACAACAATAATAATTGGCATTAAATCTTTGAAGCCACCAAAAACCAGTGATAACAGTTGTTTCAGATAATTGCCAATCAAAGTTTTATGTGCTCTTTTTAGTAGCCAGGAAACTGACTTCCGAGTATAAAGTAATTCCATTCAGAGTCTATCATCTATTTTCTGAAACGATTAAACTCTGCTAAAAATAATAACCACGGGGAATTCCAGCATGTCCTTTATCGACAGCCTTACCGAAACACTCGGCAACATCGCGAGTTACTTCTGGGGTATCCCGTCAATCGTATTGCTGGTTGGAACCGGCCTTTATCTCACCATTAAATTAAACTTTATCCAGTTTCGTGGCTTTAAACATGCAACCCGGTTAATCAGCGGAAAATACGACAAAAAAGACGATACTGGCGAAGTTACTCATTTTCAGGCTTTAAGCACTGCGCTTTCAGCTACCATTGGTACCGGAAATATTGCCGGTGTCGCCACTGCGATTGCTCTGGGCGGGCCGGGTGCCATTTTCTGGATGTGGATAACCGCACTGGTTGGGATGGCAACCAAGTATGCATCCTGCTCTTTGGCATTAAAGTTTCGACATATTCATAAAGATGGCAGCATTTCCGGTGGCCCCATGTATACCTTATTAAACGGTTTACAAATGCCAAAGCTGGCTGCCATGTTTGCTATTTTTACCCTGATTGCCTCCTTTGGTATTGGCAATATGGTACAGGCCAATTCGGTTGTTGATGGCCTGGCGCGAGCACTTCCCGGTATCCCGCAAGATAAAACATTTATCGGTTTTGTTATGGCAATTCTGGTCGGGCTTGTAATCATTGGCGGTATTAAAAGAATCGCTAAAGTCGCCTCGTTTATAGTACCTTTTATGGCCGTTGCCTATTGCAGTGTAGCAATTATTATTCTTATCGCAAACATTGATCAAATACCTTCTGCCTTTGCAACCATTATCAACCTTGCACTTAATCCAGTGGCCGCTGGGGGTGGAGCAATTGGTGCCGCAATGCAATACGGTGTGGCACGTGGCGTGTTTTCAAACGAAGCGGGACTGGGCTCGGCCCCAATGGCTCATGCCAGTGCACGAACCAATGAACCTGCCCGCGAAGGTATGGTGGCCATGCTTGGCCCGTTTATTGACACCATTATAATCTGTTCAATGACAGCCCTGGTTATCGTTATTTCCGGCAACTGGGGAGATGCCCGGCCACAGAATGCAACCGGTGCAAACCTGACTGTACTTTCATTCGGCCAGTCGTTAGCCTTTATTGGTAGCTGGGGAGAAACGCTGGGACACAGTATTGTTGGTTTTGGCCTGGCTTTTTTTGCCTATTCAACCATGATTGCCTGGTCGTATTATGGTGATCGCAGTGCCGAATTTTTATTTGGTAAGCGGGCTATTCTGCCCTATCGAATTGTGTTTACCGTGCTGGTTGTTGTTGGGGCAAGTGTGCCACTTAGGCTGGTATGGAACTTTGCCGATATTGCCAATATGTTAATGGCCCTGCCTAACTTAATAAGTCTTATCCTTCTCGCCGGCGTTGTTAAAAAACTTACCGACGAATATTATCAAAAACAATTCTGAAAGATTAACAAATGATACTTCGTTCTCAACTTATTAGCGATGAACAACTTGCCGAACAGGTAAGTCTTGCCTTACAGGAAGACATCGGGGACGGTGATGTTACTGCATCGTTTATTCCTGTTACTAAAACCATAACCGCTGATTTATTTTGCCGTGAAAACGCAACCCTGTGTGGGCTGGACTGGTTTAACCTTGCATTTAAACAACTTGACCCAGCAATAAAAATTTCCTGGCAAGCTAAAGACGGTGATGCAATTAAACCTGACCAGATTGTTTGCACTTTAACAGGCTCGGCACAAACCATTCTTACTGGCGAACGCACAGCAATCAATTTTTTACAAACACTCTCGGGCACGGCAACACAAACCCGTGTTTATGTTGATGCCATCAGCGATACCAATGCACGAATACTAGATACCCGTAAAACCATACCCGGACTACGCCTTGCGCAAAAATATGCAGTTAACTGCGGCGGAGGCAGCAACCACCGTATTGGTTTATATGATATGATTTTAATAAAAGAAAATCATATCGGTGCAGCAGGCTCCATAAAAGAAGCCGTTAAACAGGCTCGTTTAAAAATGCCGCAGCATGAACTACCGATAGAAGTCGAAGTTGAAACACTTGACGAACTACACCAGGCCCTTGATGCTGGTGTAAAACGAGTTTTACTTGATAACATGAGCAATGACACACTTATCGAAGCCGTTAAAATAAATCAGCAATTTTCAAAAGACAATAATACAGAAGCAGCAAAGCTGGAAGCATCCGGCAATGTTTCACTGCATACCATTAACGGTATTGCCAAAACCGGGGTGGATTATATTTCGATTGGTGCTTTGACCAAGCACTTAACAGCCGTGGATTTTTCGTTACGTTTTCGGAATAGTTAATGTAACCTTGCTGTCATGCTTATTTGTCGTTGCGAGGAATGAAATAACGAAGCAATCTGTTTTTTTAATTTACAGCAAGATTGCCACGCTCACTGCGTGCGCTCGCAATGACAAGCATCTTGCCTCGTACGCTCACAACAACCCTTTGTGTCGTTGCGAGGAATGAAATAACGAAGCAATCTGTTTTTTTAATTTACAGCAAGATTGCCACGCTCACTGCGTGCGCTCGCAATGACAAGCATCTTGCCTCGTACGCTCACAACAACCCATTGGGTCGTTGCGAAGAACGACATCACGCAGCAATCTGTTTTTTTGATTTACAGCAAGATTGCCACGCTTACTGCGTGCGCTCGCAATGACAAGCATCTTGCCTCGTACGCTCACAACAACCCTTTGTG
>JALTLP010000165.1 GCA_027001895.1 Chromatiales bacterium
GAATATATTGAAAAACACCAGGGGCTTATTCAGTCTGTTGGTTTTGATATTAACCTGCAAACAACGAACACAGCTTTGTTACGTGCTGCGCCGGCGTTATTACAATATTGTCAGCATGATGTACTGGTTAAACAAATGTTGACAAGTTTGCAAATGGAAAAAAATATTGATGCTTCCGGGCTGGTGCAGATACTCAGTCGTTTTATAGAGCTGGATGAAATCGTCAGAAATAAATCACGACAAGAATGGAACATATACCTGCGTGAACTGGAAAAAATTTTTAGCAGCCAGGTTAACAGTGCGCCGTATAAAAACAGGTACTGGCGAGTGCTTGGCCTGGCAGAAGTTACCCGGTTGTTTCAGGCGAAAGCTTTTGCAGAACCACAAAACGATCTGCAATCAGAATTTATAACACAACATACAACGCTTGATAAAATAGATTAACCTTGTCTGTGCAAACTTCAAATTATCCACCAGCTATTTGTATTATGGGCCCGACTGCTTCCGGTAAAACAGACGTCGCTGTTCATCTTGTTAAAAATATGCCGGTAGAAATTATCAGTGTTGATTCGGTTTTAATTTATAAAGATATGGACATTGGTTCAGCTAAACCGGATGCGGAAACACTGGCCATTGCGCCACATCGTTTAATCGATTTCCTTGACCCGGCCGAAGCTTATTCGGTAGCAGAATTCAGACGAGATGCGTTACAGGCCATGCAGGAAATTACCGAGCAAGGAAAAATTCCTTTGTTGGTGGGTGGCACAATGTTGTACTACCGTGCTTTACTGGAAGGCATTTCCGAACTGCCGGCTGCGGATGAAACAGTACGGCAAAAGCTTGAAGCGCAGTTACAACAGCAGGGTTTGCAGGCTATGCATCAACGTCTGCAACAGGTTGATCCGGCAGCGGCTCAAAGGATTCACCCCAATGATCCACAACGGATCCAGCGCGCACTGGAAGTGTATGAAATTACCGGTGAACCCTTATCTGTCCTGCAACAACGAAATCAGCAAACCAATGTACTGCCATATACTATCTCTAAATTGATAGTTAACCCGAAAGATCGAGCCGTATTACATCGACGTATTGAGCAGCGTTTTCATACAATGCTGGATAAGGGCTTTATTGATGAGGTTAAAACCCTACATAATAGAGGGGATTTGCATATGGATATGCCATCCATGCGGGCCGTGGGTTATCGACAGGTATGGGAATATCTCGATGGATTAAGGGATTATCAGTCAATGGTAGAGCGAGGCATTGTAGTAACCCGCCAATTAGCCAAGCGACAGCTTACCTGGTTAAGAAATGAGGAGAATGCGACCTGGCTCGACAGCCAGGATATGGAAAACAATCCGACAGCAATCTTTGAACAAGCCTTGAAATCGCTGAAGGCTATTCATATTTAAATAGTGATATATATCAATTTTAAAGCCATGTGCTACTATTATTTAAAGTTGCCCGCTCGATACCACAATTTTGCTGAATATCTGACCGGGATTATTTTACTCACAGTCTTAGCTTGCTAATCGTATACAAATCGTATGCAAAATAAGAATAACAATAAGGAGAGTTCACGATGAGCAAAGGTCAATCATTACAAGATCCTTTTTTAAATGCCCTTCGTAAAGATCGTATACCCGTCTCTATATTTTTAGTAAATGGAATTAAATTACAGGGACAAATTGAGTCATTTGATAACTTCGTGGTGTTGTTAAAAAACACCGTGAGCCAGATGGTTTACAAACACGCTATTTCTACTGTCGTGCCATCACGTAGTGTGAAGCTGCCGATGTCAGATGAAGCGGCTGGTAATGCAGCGTCGAAGGGTAATATGTAAGTTGAATTTCAGTCTGTCCGGCTGCTTGCCGGGCATCAAAATCCCGGCGCCTGCTTTGCAAGTTCAGGCGAGGAGTTTCATCGTTGTTTGAACGTCCTGGGGGTGGTGAACGCGCCATCCTTGTCCACATCAATCTGCAAACCGAGCAGCATCGTGAAGCAAGCAGCGAATTTCTCGAACTGGCTGTTTCTGCCGGTGCGGAACCCCTGTTAACCATTACCGGTTCGAGACACGCACCACACCCGCGTTTTTTTGTGGGCTCCGGTAAGGCCGACGAGCTAAAACAGGCCGTTATCGATAACGAAGCCGATTTAATTTTATTTAACCATGTTTTAAGCCCGGTACAGGAGCGTAACCTGGAGGCGCATTGCCAATGCCGTGTGCTGGATCGTACCGGTTTAATTCTCGATATTTTTGCCCAGCGTGCCCGTACCCACGAAGGTAAACTTCAGGTAGAACTGGCACAGCTAAAACATTTATCTACCCGACTGGTTCGTGGCTGGACCCACCTCGAAAGACAAAAAGGCGGTATTGGTCTGCGTGGGCCGGGTGAAACCCAGTTGGAAACAGATCGTCGTTTAATTGGTGACCGAATTCGTCAGCTCAATAAAAAGCTTGGCAAGGTACAAAAGCAACGCGACCAGGGGAGGCGTTCCAGGAAACGGGCGGATATTCCAACCGTTTCATTGGTCGGCTATACCAATGCTGGTAAATCAACCCTGTTTAATCGACTGACCGACGCCGAGGTTTACGTAGCCAACCAGTTGTTTGCAACCCTCGACCCTACTTTACGGCGGGTTGCCTTACCCAATACCCAGACCATGGTACTGGCCGATACGGTTGGTTTTATCCGCCATCTACCGCATGATCTGGTGGCGGCATTTCGTTCAACCTTACAGGAAACCCAGGATGCCGACCTGCTATTGCATGTTGTGGATATTACCGCCGAAGAACGTGACGATACTATCGAACAGGTCAATCAGGTGCTGGAGGAAATCGGTGCTGCCGATGTGCCACAGCTAATGGTGTTTAATAAACTGGACCGACTGGGCAATATTGAGGCACGAATCGATATGCGTACTGATGAGGCAGGCAATGAAATGCCTGGCCGAGTCTGGTGCTCGGCCAAAACTGGAGATGGTATCGGCTTATTGCTCGAAGCCATTCAGCAACGCCTGCAACCGACCAGTGCACTGGTGGAACTGGCAATTCCTTCTAAAGAGGGTAGACTCAATGCATTGCTGCATGAGCATGGCCGAATTAACGGGGAAAAGTACGATGCAGCCGGAAACTGGTGCATACAGGCCGATATACCGCTGGCTGACTGGCATATGCTGTGTAAAAAGTACCAGATTGAACAATATCTGGTCAGTTCAAATCTTGCAGAAAGCAGCTCACTCGAACCCGACAATCTCCCTTAATTTGTTAATGATAGTGCTCTTGCGGGGAAAGCTTTGCTTGCAGCGGTTGAAGAAGCACCATAGAATCCCCATTACAGTGCTTACGCATTAAATAATTGATTTGGAGCAAAAATATGGCTTGGAATGAACCGGGAGGTTCTGGCAACAAAGATCCCTGGGGTAATCGCAATAACGATCAGGGACCACCAGATTTAGATGAAGTATTCAAGAAATTCCAGGACAAGCTCGGCAAGCTTTTTGGTGGTGGCTCAGGCGGCTCCAACAGGAAATCGGGCGGCGGTGGTCTCGGTGGCAGTTTTATTGCCATTGTTTTAGTCAGCGTCTGGGCACTATCCGGTATTTATATTGTGGATGAAGGCACCGAGGGTGTTGTCTTGCATCTGGGTAAATATGATCACATCGCAGAACCGGGGCCACACTGGTACCCACGTTTTCTTCAGACCGTTTATGTAGTGAACACCGAAAATGTTCGCGAAGTTATTCTTGGACGAAAGTCATCAGAAGCATTGATGCTAACCAAGGATGAAAACATTGTCGACGTTGAATTTACCGTGCAGTACAAGATAAAAGATGCCAGAGAATTCCTGTTTAATGTTCGTGATCCGGACCTTACCGTGGTGCAGGCAACCGAAAGCGCGATGCGTGAAAATGTTGGTAAGGCAGAAATGGATTTTGTCATTAAAGATGGCCGTCTTGAAATCGCATCAACAACAGAAAAACTTATTCAGGAAATTCTGGACCGGTATAAAGCTGGCATTCTGATAACCAATGTTAATATGCAAAACGCACAGCCACCCGAACAGGTGCAACATGCTTTTGACGATGCCATTAAAGCACGTGAGGACAGGGAACGTAAAATTAACGAAGCGGAAGCGTATTCAAATGACATCCTGCCAAGAGCGCGTGGTAAAGCTGCACGTGTAGAACAGGATGCGCTGGCTTATCGGGATGAGTTAATTGCAAAGGCAGACGGTGAAGCAAAACGCTTTACCAAGCTACTCGCAGAATACAAGAAAGCACCTAAAGTTACGCGCAAGCGTTTATACCTGGAAACAATGGAACAGGTTTATCAGAACACCAATAAAGTAATGGTTGATGTAAAACAGGGTAACAGTTTAATGTATTTACCGATTGATAAAATTATTAACAAGCGGCGTTCTAAAGTATCTTCGTCTTCTAATGACTCTACTTTTGATGTTAATGACTCCGCGCCATCTGTACCTTCAGGGCCATCCCGGTTTGATAGCCGCTCACGTTCACGGGAGGTACGCTAATGAGTCCTAGAGCAATACTCATCGCTGTTTTTGCTGGTGTCACCTTGTTTATTTTGTCGGGTGCAATATTTATTGTTAATGAAACCGAACTTGCTATCAAGTTTCGCCTCGGTGAAATTGTAAAGTCAGATTATAAGCCGGGTTGGTACGTAAAAATTCCATTTGTGAACAATGTTCGTAAATATGACAGACGTATACTTACACTTGATGCACGTCCGGCAAAATATTTAACCAAAGAAAAGAAGAACGTATTAGTCGACTTTTTTGTTAAATGGCGTATCAACGATGTTGAATCATTCTATAAAGCCATGAATGGCAGTATCTTAACTGCTCGCACACGTATTTATA
>JALTLP010000166.1 GCA_027001895.1 Chromatiales bacterium
TGCCAACGGTGGTTTTAAGGTGCAGCCATACTTTATTGACTATATTCTTGATACAAACAAAAAAGTTGTGCACCTCGAACAACGGCCGGAAGTTTGTGTAAAGTGTGTTGAAGAAATTGAAGCAAAGCAAAAACTGGAAAAAGAAAAAGAAGAAGCGCGTCAGCTTGAGTTGTCAGAAAATCCTGCCAGTAATAACGTGGATCAACCCGTCGATACAGTCGCTGAAACCCGGCAGGCAGAGCAAGATGCCGCTCAACTTACTGTTAACAAGGAAGATACCCAACAAAAAGATAATGCGACAAGTGCGCCTGAACAAAAGGGTGCGAAGACCGTTGAAGCCGGTACAGAACCTGAAATACTGCAGCAAACCGGACCGCAGCCTATCAAGATTGCGCCAAGAGTTATCAGTCCTCAAACCGCATTTTTAATGAATACCATGATGCGTGATGTTATTCGCTATGGCACGGGACGACGTGCTTTGACGCTGCACAGAAAAGACCTCGCGGGTAAAACAGGTACCACCAACGATCAACGTGATGCCTGGTTCTCAGGCTTTAACCGCAACGTGGTCACCATTAGCTGGGTAGGGTTTGATAACCCGCATCCGCTTGGCAGCCGTGAAACCGGTGCGATTGCCGCCCTGCCGATGTGGAAAATTTATATGGCTGAAGCTTTAAAAGGTATGCCCGAAACGGTTCTGGAACAGCCGGATGGTATTGTTTCGGTGCGCATTGACAAGGCCACCGGTTTACCGGCCACCCCGGAAAGCAAGGAAACCATGTTTGAATATTTTCGTGAAGATCAGGTGCCAACTGAAAATCAGGCCGGCTTTAACCGTCCAAATAATTCTGAAGATGCAAGTGATATAACTGAACAACTGTTTTAGACCCGGTTTTATTTTTCAAGTCGGGTTTGTAAGCTATGATGTATTTGAAGCAGTGTATTAATCTGAAAGGATCTGGTCATGGCACAGCGTAAGAATAAAGGTTGGCAAATCCGTGAACGTCTGGCGCAACTCGCCGCTGAATACATGGCACAAACGGGGAGCCAGGACTTTCAACTGGCAAAGAACAAGGCGCTTAACCAGTTTGGTGCAATAGATTCATACGATCTGCCATCAAACAGGGAAATTCAGCAGGCACTGATCGACTACCAGCATATATTCCGTGCCGACACTCAACCCGAACAGTTAAAAAAATTACGGCAGACCGCACTGGAGGCGATGCAGTTTTTTGACAGGTATAACCCGCGTCTTGTGGGCGCAGTTTTACATGGCACCGCCGATGTGAATTCGGCCATATACCTGCACCTGTTTGCTGAAACATCCGAAGAAGTTGCCGTATTTTTAATGGACAACCATATTCCCTACGATGAAGAACAAAAACGTTTTCATATAAAAGGTGATGAATATCAGTATATGCCCGCTTTTGGGTTTCTAGCCGATGATGTACCCGTACATCTGGTGGTTTTTACCCCGCAAGGCTTACACCATGCACCACTAAGTTCAGTGGATGGTAAGCCAATGCAGCGAGCGGATATTAAAGCCGTGCAGGCGTTAGTGAGTTAGCCTTTCACGTCCATTTCAATAATAACCACAAAACACAACGAAAAAACTTAATTTAGTTAACTCCCTGTTCTTGAGTCTTTGCGAGGAGTAAAACGACGAAGCAATCTGAAAATAATCTTAAAGATTGCCACGTTTCGCATTGCGAAACTCGCAAAGACACAAAAAATACGTTATCAAACAAAATTCAACAGCTTTCGTTGTGTTTAATAAAATTTACTTAAAAACACCCAGTATTTTTTTAAATAACGATTTTGATTCTTTAAATAATTTCTGTTCGGTTTGTATATCTTCACTATCAGGGTAATGCGACGGGTAGGGTTTACGTGCAACGCCAGAGTCGACGGCAGCTCGTGCCACGGCGGATGAGACATAATTTTTTAAACGCGGATCGAATGGTTTGGGAATAATATAGTCCTTACCAAAATCAAGCTGGCCGGTATTATAAGCCAGTAACACTTCTGCCGGTGCCGGGGTTTGTGCCAGTTTGGCCAGCGCATGTACGGCAGCAATTTCCATTTCGGTATTAATGGTGGTGGCCTGCACATCCAGTGCGCCACGAAAAATAAACGGAAAGCCAAGTACATTATTAATCTGGTTGGGGAAGTCACTGCGGCCGGTTGCCATAACTAAATCGCTGCGCACGGCATTGGCCAGTTCTGGCAAAATTTCCGGTTCCGGGTTGGACAGGGCAAATACAATGGGTCGAGCCGCCATTTTTTTTACCTGTTCGTCAGACAGCAGTTTAGGGCCGGACACGCCAATAAAAATATCAGCCGCAGTAATCGCATCGTCAAGATTGCGTGCATCAGTCTCAATGGCAAATTGTTGCTTGTACTCGTTTAAATCATCACGCTCAGTTTGTATAACACCTTTGCGATCCAGCATATGGATATTATTCGGTTTCGCCCCCAGTTTTATTAACAGTTTCATCGAGGCGATAGCCGCCGAGCCGGCACCCAGGCAAACAATTTTTGCCGTTTCGAGTTGCTTGTCCTGTATTTGTAAGGCATTTATCAGGCCGGCGGCAATAATAATGGCTGTGCCGTGCTGATCGTCATGAAATACCGGAATATCCAGGCGTTTCTTGAGTGCCTTTTCAATTTCAAAGCAGGCCGGCGCGGCTATATCTTCAAGGTTAATGCCACCAAAGGTATCGGCAATATTAGCGACGGTGTCGATAAAGGCTTCGGTTGAGGGGGCAGTCACTTCTATATCGAAAACATCGATGTTGGCAAACTTCTTAAACAACACGCCTTTGCCTTCCATTACAGGCTTGCCAGCCAGCGCGCCAACATTACCCAGCCCAAGTACGGCCGTGCCATTGCTAATTACGGCGACCAGGTTGCCTTTACCCGTATATTTATAAGCAAGTTCAGGATCTTCAGCAATCGCCCTGACAGGTTCAGCCACGCCGGGGGTATAGGCCATAGACAGGTCATGCTGGCTGGCACAGGGCTTGGTAATTGCTGTGGCTATTTTCCCGGCAACCGGTTTTGCATGGTAGTCGAGAGATTGTTGTAAAAAATCTTTTTTATCGGACATTGTTTTTCTTTTGAGTAGCGTGTTAACAGGCTTGTGTGAAATAAAGCCTAGCCGGGTTTAGGCCAACATGCAAAGGTATCCTTTGTATGTAGTGGGTAAAAGATAATGTTTAACTGCTTTTGTAATCAGCGTAGGACTTTTCTTCGATTAAGTCTGAACCGAGTTTTATATTGATCTCGCGTTTGATTTTTGCCCGGGTATCGTTTTCAAAATAGACACTGCGTGCCAGCTCGATAAAGCCCTGGTCAAAGTTTTGCTGGCGTTCCTTATCGCGGATATCATCTTCAATAACCCAAAGTTTTTCATTAATGGCCTTAAGTGCGGCCAGTTCAGCGGATATATCAATTTTAGAAGCCGGGCATTCCTGCCAGGCACGGGTAACACTGTCGAGTTCGTTCTGAATATTTTGTAACTTGTCTTTATCCGTAATACGTTGTTTTTTTATTTGCAGGATAGTGAGCTTGTCCAGAAACTCGCCGTATGAAATGGTTGCCTGTATGGTCATTGCTAGCCGACTCTTAAATGGTTAATCAACAGATTTAAACTACTATTATATCCTAGTGTATCGGTTAATTGCATTTAGAAGGGAATGTTTACATGTTTAAAGCCATAATGTTCGTTGTGTTGTTGTTTGTCAGCCAAAATGGTTTCGCAGTTGAAAACGAACTGCATTATCCTGACTGGTTTAAGTTGAGTATTCTGGATTTAAGAGATGACTTGCAGGATGTACGGGATGCACATAAAAAATACCTGCTGCTGTTTATGACCCAGCAAGGCTGTGGTTTTTGTCGTTTGCACTTAAGCAAGAACTGGGGAGATCCACAGCTGGTTCGTTATACAAGAAAACATTTTGAGGTTCTGGCACTGGATGTGCGTGGCAGCCGTAAGTTAACCGACTTTTATGGCAAGTCGTTGACGGAACAGGAGTATGCCAGTGAGCATGGCTTTGAATTTACCCCAACACTGGTTTTTGTTGATGTTGACGGCCACGAGGTTTTTCGATTGCCTGGCTTAAGGCCTAAAAAGCAGTTTAAAGCGGCTTTACAGTATGTTGCCGATGGATATTATAAAAAAATGAAGTTTAAAAAGTATTTTGCCAGCTTTAGCGGGCAATAAGCCGTAGAACTAACGGGTATTTCGCTGGCGATTATTGCGGTTGCGGTGGTTTTTGTTGTGCTGTGGCGGCCGTTTCTTACGTTCCGGAAATATCGGTGCTTTGGGCTTAACCAGCAATTCCTCGGTAATAGACAGCACCGGAATTTTACTATCTATATATTCTTCAATAGCCGGTAATGAAAAGACCGAGTCTTCACAGGCAAAGCTGATTGCCTCACCCGATGCGCCGGCACGCGCCGTCCGGCCAATGCGATGAACGTAATCTTCGGCATCCATGGGCAAGTCATAGTTAATAACATGACTGACTTCAGGAATATGCAGGCCACGTGCTGCAACATCGGTTGCTACCATAATATCGAGATCGCCCTCGGTGAATTTTTTTAACAGGCTAAGGCGCTTCTTTTGGGGTACATCGCCGGATAGCAATGCCGCTTTATAGCCATTACCTGCAAAAAAAGCCGCAACTTTTTCGGTTGCTCGCTTGGTATTACAAAACACCACGGCACGTTCGATATGGTGGGTTTTAAACAGGCCGAGTAACAGTGGAATTTTTTCATCGTTGGCCGGGTAGTAAAGCGACTGGTTAATTTGCTCAGAGGTCACCTGCTCGGGTTCAATTTCAATCCGTTCTGGCTGGTGCATATGTT
>JALTLP010000167.1 GCA_027001895.1 Chromatiales bacterium
AAGGGAGACTTATGAAACTTTTAAGCATGATAACAATATTTTCAATTTTTCTCTTACCCTTTGGTAATGTGATAGCCAAGCAGCGTAAGCATATCGTTATTCCTAAAATCGGTGTGTATGAAATGAAAAATGAATATACCGCTGGATTCCAATATGATACCGGTTCAAGTTCGGTATATGGTTTTGAATATGAACGACGATTTAAAACAGGCCTGACAATTGGTACAGAGTATATGCACTTTAATAATAAAACAACGCCTCAATCCGTTCGCCTGGACCTGGATGTTGATGTATATTTTTTTACATTTAAATATTATATAAATTACAGGGAAAAAGGTTTGTCACCCTTTATTGGTGTCGGACATGGTTATGCTATTGCTGATGGTGCTCATGACGGGCAGGCATATCAGGCTATGCTTGGTTTATCATACGATTGGGAGCGAGTCGGAATGTATTTTCAATATAAGCGCATGTATTCCAAAATTGACAGAGATAGTATTGAATATCTTGTTGCTGCCGGGCCAGAAATAGATATCTCAGGTCAGGGCTTGTTTGCGGGGGTTTCTGTCAGATTTTAATATTGAAAGGACACAGTATTCCAGGCCAGTATGTTCAGAAAAATTCTGTTGCTAAATATGCCCTGTCAATATTTCTCTGCCGAGATAAAATTAAGCACCGAATGCCCGTATAAATAACAAATATCACAATAAATAGTAATAATTATCTGTATTTGGAAGAAATCTGCAATATCCGTGATAAAATAGGAGTTTAAATATAATTTTTTCAGGAAAGATAATGCAAATCGAAGACAAAAAAATAGCAACAATGAATTACACGCTTACCACGGATGACGGTGAAGTGTTAGACCAGTCTAATGACGGTAGTTTTGCCTACCTGCACGGTGCAAACAATATTATTCCGGGTCTGGAAAACGCATTAACCGGCAAAAAAGCGGGTGATCAACTCAATGTAAAAGTGACTCCGGCGGAAGGGTATGGCGAACGCAACGATGAAATGGTTCAGGTTGTGGGTCGTGAGATGTTTGAAACAGAAGACGGTATCGAAGTGGGTATGCAGTTTCATGCAGAAGGACCGGATGGACACCCTATTATGATTACTATTGCTGCCATTGATGGTGACGATATTACTATTGACGGTAACCACCCGCTTGCAGGAGTTAACCTCAACTTTGATGTTTCTATTGTTGATGTGCGTGATGCCAGTGAAGAAGAAATGGCGCACGGTCACGTTCATGGGCCGGATGGACATCACCATTAATCATTAAAAGGCGCTTTAGGCGCCTTTTTTGTTTCTAACAGAATAAAAAAATCAGATAAATATAGTATGGCTGTTGAATGGAGCAAACAAGCTGGCGCAACATATTATGAAGTCCGTTCTGCCGGCGCTACACGCAGGCTTTACACCAACAAGGTTTTTCACAGCCAGTATAACCCGAACAAGGCCGTGCAAGGTGGTATATGGGATTTGCTGGCTTTACCGGCTTTTGGCTATCCGGCGGGTAGTATAAAACGTATTTTAGTCCTTGGTGTTGGCGGCGGTACGGTATTACGCCAGCTACAACAATTTCTTGGGCCGGAGAAGATAACCGGTCTGGAGTTAAACAAGGTGCATTTATTTGTAGCTAAAAAATTCTTTGCAGTTAAACATAAATCTATCGAACTGATCGAGGCAGATGCAATAGGCTGGCTTGGAAATTATCAGGGTGAAAAATTCGATATGATTATTGATGATCTGTTTGGCCATTATCAGGGTGAAGCAGAACGTGTTATAAAAGTAAACAAGGGCTGGGCACAAACATTAATGGCTCATCTTACAGCAGAAGGTTTACTGGTTGTAAATTTTGGCTCAAATAACGAACTAAAGAACAGTGCCTTTATTGCCTACAAAAAATACTTTAAACAGTTTAAATCTATTTTTCGTTTAAGCAAACCTGAATACGACAATGCAATAGGTGTTTTTGCAAAGACAGCGATCAATAACAAAAAGATGCGGGAAAAGTTTTTTATAAAGACAGGTTTAAATACAAATTCTAAAATGAAAATGCTGGCATATCAGCTAAAAGTACTGAAGTCGTAATTATTTATTCCAGATATTCTGCCACCAGCGCTTGCGCTGTGCGGTGAGCACACTTTTATCTTCCAGTGGTTTTGGGGCTAACAGCGATAGTATCCAGCCGGGCAACGGTGGGTCGTCACTAAAACCACAGCTTACTCCAAGATTATTCGGGTCGTAGATTTTTATAAAGCTGGGCTCAGTTTTATTATCGGCATAAACAATGCCGCAATAGTCTTCTTCATGTTCACGGTGTAGCAAGCTGTCTATTTCTGATATGAATGTTTCTAACTCTGTTGCAGTGGCAGGTTTAACCGGGGTATTCTCGCCAATGGCATAAATATACCAGCCATTGTCAGCATGTTGTCGGAGCGTTTCCCATAAGTCGTCGAGATCTTCCCAACGCAGGCAACTACTGAAACTGCCTTTGAATTTTTCATAAAAGGGATCGAGAGAAGGTTGTGCTGAATGATTCATAATAAAAGTATAGTCTATTTTTAGTCAGGCTTGCTGTTGAAAAACCAGGATACGATTATTCTGTGGCATTTCAATATCGTCAATCAGATGTAATGGTGCTGTCTGTGCCGCTTGTGTCCCCAGCTTGCAAAGTGCTTCAAAGTGGCGAATTCCACTATCCGGGTTGCGTGACTTAAGCCAGCCATCAAATTGCTGATTGCTCGGGCTGGTATACTGGCCGTTATAATTAAACGGGCCGTATAGACAGAAAATTCCATCGGCTTTAAGAACCGAGCGAATCCCGCTAAACATTTTTTCTACCATGGGCCACGACATAATATGGACTGTGTTAGCAGAAAAAACATAATCTGTAGTTTCCAGTGGCCAGCTTTGTTGGGTAACATCAAGTTGCAGAGCCGGCAGCACATTGGCAAGTCCGGCATCGTTGCGCCAGGCTTCGATACCCTCAAGGTTTTCACGTGTATCGGAGGGTTGCCAGCGGATAGAATCGAGAAAGCGTGCAAAGTATGTCGCATGTTGACCTGTTCCACTGCCAATTTCCAGTACGGTAGAGCCGGGCCGGGTAAACCATTGTTTTAAAACAGGTAGTATATGGTCTTTGTTTTGTTCGCTGGACTCGGCAAAGGGCTTGTTAATCATTATATGATTATATAAAAAACAGCCTGACAAGCAACTGGATATAAGCGGTTAAATATTAGCAGGCAATATAACAAAACGGCTTATAAACAGACTATTATTACAAGATAAAGCTAAATTAAGAACCGAGGTAAAAAAATGAATCGACTGACAAAAATGATATTCAGTTTTATATTAATGGCGTTGTTAAGCAATGTCTTTGCAAACCCAAAGAGTGGCGAATATAAAGGTGCCAAACATACCGAATATCCAGCCTGGTTTAAAGAAGGTTTTCTGGAATTTAATGACGACATAGCCGATGCCGCCAAAGCCGGTAAACGTTTAATGATTGTTTTTACCCAGCCCGGTTGTCCGTATTGTAATGCTCTGGTGGAACGTAACCTGGCACAAAAAGATATAGAGCAAAAGGTGCGAAAAAACTTTGATGCGATTGCCCTGAATATGTGGGGTGACCGCGAGGTCACCTTTACTGATGGCAAGGTTTATACAGAAAAAACCATTGCAGAAAAATTAAAAGTACAGTTTACCCCAACAGTTTTATTTTTTAATGAACAGGGGAAAATAATTTTACGTTTAAATGGTTACATACCGCCGCGTCGTTTTACGGTTGCACTTGATTACGTGATTAAAAAACAGGAAAGGAAAATGTCATACCGGGCTTATGTTAAAGCCAATTTGCCACCGGGCAAGTCTGGCGGCCTGATTAAAGAAGACTTTTTTATGAAAGCGCCGGTCAATCTTTCGTTAAAGTCAGGTAAAAGAAACAAGCCCTTTGCTGTATTTTTTGAACAAAAACATTGCCCAGGCTGCGAAGTTTTACATAAAAAAGTTTTAACCGACAAATACACGCGCAATATCATTAAAAAGTTTGATGTGGCGCAGCTTGATATGTGGTCTAACGAAAAAATTATTATTCCCGATGGTACGCGAACAACGGCCAGACTATGGGCCAAATCTCTGGATATTAAATATGCGCCAACTCTGGTAATATTCAATGCACAAGGTAAAGAAATAATACGTTCAGAAGCGTTTTTTAAGGTGTTTCACACCCAGGGCATGTTTAGTTACGTGCTCGACGGTGGTTATAAAAAGCAGCCCAGTTTTCAGCGCTACTTGTCAGCAAGAGCCGAACATTTCAGAGAGCAGGGTAAGTCCGTTGATATTTTTAACTACAAAACAATTCATGATAAATAAATTTTTTAAAGCAGGTTGGTATGTCTTTTTATGATAACCCGGAAGAACGCAAGGATTTAATTCACAGTATTTTTGAAATACTCAACAACTGGCAAATTGATGCAGAGTTACAGGCTTTACTGGTTGGCTTGTCCGCAGAAACCAAAGCACGAGAACTGACAAAAATTAAAAATGGTAAGGCCTTTCCGGACGAAGAAGATTTTATGCAGCGTGCGCTTGAAATTCTTTCTATCAGTAAGGGCTTAAAAAGTGCTTTTCCCGGCAACAGTACGCTGGCGAATTTGTGGGTAACCACACCGAGTTATAATTTTAATGACAAGGCACCGCTGGAAATAATGATAACGGGTTTGCCTGGCTTGCAGGAAGTCAGCCGGCATTTGCATGCCAGCTGGTAATGGGGTTTAACCTGTAGTCAGTGGTTTATCGGCTCTTACCCAGCCAATCATACCACCACGTAAGTTATATACATTTTCAAAGCCGTTTTGT
>JALTLP010000168.1 GCA_027001895.1 Chromatiales bacterium
GTGGCTCTATTTATCTTATTTCAGACGATACCCTTAAGTGGTTTACCAATAGATAGCAATATCCTCTGATAGCTCAGTATTCATTATAGTGGAAGTTTTCTCAGTAAAAATTATGTATTTTTATTGCTTAAGGCAAGGTAGCAGAAGGCAATATATAATCGTATTTGTTCGCAGTTTGCTGCCGTAGAAATTTACAGTTGGTAGCAACGGATCCTGTAAATTATTCATCCTGTTTTATCACATTAGGGATGGATAGATTATGTCACGAGCATTACGAATTGAGTATGAAGGTGCCTGGTATCATGTGATTAATGAAGGTATCAATGAAATATGCGTGTTTCCTTCGGATAAACTGGTATCAGAGTTTTACAGCATTTTATCAGATATTACTCGTTATTTTAGTGTAGAAATTCACGCTTACACGCTGGAACAAAAAGGATACCAGCTTTTATTACATACTCCGTTAGGAAATATAAGTTCGGCAATGCAGTATCTTAACGGTGTCTTTACACAGCGTTTTAATAAACTGCACAACCGAAAAGGTTGCCTGTTCAGCGGGCGTTATAAATCAATAGTTATCAATGCAGATATGTATTTATTACAGGTGAGTCGATATATTCACTGGTTGCCTGGACTAAATGGATGTTACCAGGACATTAAAGACTATGACTGGTCGAGTTGTGCGGTTTATCTTGGTAATAATAAAGCACCACAATGGCTTTATTGCTATGAAATAAGCGGCAGATTTAGCTTAGGGAATATGAACTACCAGGGTTATCTTGAGCAGGGTGTAGACAAGCCGACCCTGGACTTTTATCAGAGCCAGTCAAGTGGTTCAGTGTTAGGCAGTAAATCATTCAAGCAGCATTTAATCAACAGGATAGAAGCGAGTGAGTCTGGCGAGAGAAAATCTGTAAGCTCAGTTATCAAAACACGCCCAACAATAGAACAAATTATTGATGCTCTTGAAGAAAAAACAGCCGCCTACAGCGTTTCAAAAACAGCAAAACATTCAAACTCGAAAAGAAATATTGCCATGACCTTGTGTCGTGATGTTGGGCGCTATGGTTTAAAAGAGATAGCCACTGTTTTTGGGGTTGGGCATCCTCGCAGTATTTCAGTAATTGTTTCACGCACCAGGAAGTTGATAGAGTCAGACGATGTTATTAAAAGTATGTATTCAAAAACAAAAGAAGAACTGGAGGATAATTACTGTTAACTGTTGAGCTCTGACACGTTACGTTTATAAATAATCACATCTATATTAAACATGCTTGTAAAAGCATTTATTAACTAACAAAAGGAAATGATTATGAAAAACAAAACAATCAGGAATGTCACTTACCTCGCCATGCTGGTAATGGGAGCAGTAATGTTCTCTCAGTCAGCATTTGCTTTGGATAGAAAGGTGTTATCTGGTTCCAGTTGTCAGCCGAATACAGGTTCACAGGTGAGTGATTTCAGTTACTATTCAACGGGCATTCAAAATAACTCAACGGCTTCCCGTTGGGTAACCTGTAGTGGTGTGCGGGATAATACCTTTAATACGAATGGCGTTAATTTTGCCCGTGTGCATGTTGCCGGTACAGGTAGCTTTTCCTGTTATCTCGATAATGTAAATAACAATGGCACATTGGGTCGCTGGGCATTTGGTTCTCGTACAAACAGCGGTATTATTGTTACAAACCTGACTTCAAGTGTGTCTCAAACACCGTATGCATTTTTATGCAGATTGCCTGCGGGCGGTAAACTTGTAACAACGATTATCGATGAAAAATAATCGATAAAAACTAAGGAGACAGGCAATGAAAAAATCCACAGGATGGCTTACAGGTACAGCGTTGTTTTCGGTTTTTAGTCTGGTGTTTTATCAGTTGCAGTTTTCAGATGAAACAGATGATAAAATAACAGCGATTGATACGCATGCTTTAGTTGAGGTAAAAACGGATACACCACAGAGTGTTGATGTTAATTCTGAAAATATTAGCAAGTTAGGTTATCAGGTCCAGCAGTTAGGTCTTCAACTTTCAATGCTTTCTGAGAAAATGGAAGTTTTATCCAGCCAGGCTAGTGCTAATAATACATCGGTCATGGTTTCTGCGGGGAATGATAGCAACCAGTCGTTAAACCTTAATAATACCGATAGGCAATACCAGGCAGAGCTGGAAATGCAGCAGCAAATGCAGGCACTGGAAAACAACTTTCAGGCTCAGGACATTGACCCTTCCTTTTCACAAACGGCCGAAAGCCGTATATTGGAAGCATTTAATAACCCGGAGCTGTCAGGAACACACGGCGTTCAGAATATCGAATGTCGTGGTTCTCTGTGTAAGCTGGACGTTGTTAGCCAGTCAGAAGAGGGCAGTGCCGGTGGCTTTCATGAAAAGTTAAGGGATCAGATCTCTGATATCCTGCCCGCCGGAGCAATGCAGCCAAACGGTTCTGGTGGTGTTACGGTGTATCTGGCTAAATCGCCTGAAGAGCTGAAGATGCAGTAGGTTTTTTCTTGCCAGAAGTAAAAAGCCGGTGTTGTTTTTTAACACCGGCTTTTTTATTGTAGTTGTTCTTTGCTTTTATTTTAGATTTTGTTCCATAAATAAAAATACATTGTAGGCATTTTTTCGGTTAGCTGCATCAAAGGCAGGTAGGAACATATAATCACCCCAGTCAATTTTTGCATAAGCTTCGGAAAAGGGTGTCCAGTTTTCTACCGCTTCTTGCATACTATTTTTAAGAAGTGATAAATAATTATAGGTCAGGTTGATAAGAGCATTGGGATCTTTTGCCAATGGTCCGTGGCCTGGTAAAACGGCAGCAACATTAACACCTCGCATCCGTTTCAGTGCTTTTAGCCAGTTGAAAATATTGGCCTGACCAACAAAGGGAATACGACCTTCAAAAATCAGGTCGCCAGAAAATAAAACATTATCAGGCTCAACCAGCAAGGTCATGTCACCTTCTGAATGGGCATTACCGAGAAGGGTCATTTTAAACTGAATTCCACCAAGACTGAACTGCTGATCTTTGTCGATATATTGATCGGGTGGCACAATATGGGTTGACTCATTCACCCAGGGTGCTAACTCGATGCGACGTGATGCCAGTAAACTTTCTGCAACGCTGGAAGCCAGATAAACTTTTGCCCCTTGTGGGGCAATAATTTTTGCACCTTCAGCTTTAAATACCTGTAAGCCGTAGATATGGTCTGCATGGTAATGGCTTTCTATAACATAACGGATGGGCTGTTGGCTTACCTTGCGTATTTCGGCCAGCATTTTAGCAGCAAGCGACGGGGTACCGAGTGCATCAAATACAACAACACCATCATTGGTAACAATAAAACCGGCATTGGAGATAAAGCCTGCATTATCGGTTGCGATACCGGCTTTACCCTGAATAAAATATACGTGTTTAGATACTTTGACGGCTTTTAAATCTACATCAACAGCCGGATATTTGTTTATGTTATTTTTTGCATAGAGATTAATACTGAATATACCAAGAAGAAAGATAAATAAGATTTGTGTGGTTTTCATTTTTATAGTCCAGGGATTAAAAATTATTATTCTATATTAACAACAGACCGTGTTATTTTCATTCGGTTCAGTCATTTTAATGGATTTAAATAAAAAAGCCTGTCATTAGACAGGCTTTTTTTGTAAAAAACAAAACCTCTAAACAGTCTGGTAATAAATATTTTGTGGGTGATTAGCCTGTGCAAAGAAAAACCAGCGTTCAGCAATTAAACCAATATACTGCACAACAAAAGCCGCGAATAACAGGCTGCGATCCGCATCTTCCATACCTGTCCAGACCAGAATAGTCGGTATAACAAAGACCATTACAAGAAATATCCATTTAACTGATTTAAAGAACAGTGCAGACATATGGTGGTTAAAGTCGCGGGTGTTGACAGAGCCGCCCATCATGCCCATTGCAATTTGTTTTACTTTGGTATGGCGAACACCGATAGCAGTCTGTGGTGATGACTTGTACTTAATATTGCGGTTGCGTATTAAAGAAGCTGCACGGGTAATAAAGGCCGACAGGGTAATAATAATAGACCAGATGCCAAAAAACTTGAGTAAGCCCGGTGCAGTATAAGTTGCAAAGGCAGTGGCGAGTACAAAGCCGGATGCCGTGCCTAACAAGGTATAGTTAATAACAGTTAAGGGGCTGTGCCATTCCTGTAAAAATTTAAGGCAGGCGTAAATCATGCCGGTGCATAAGAACAGGGTAAAGGTTGCCAACATACCAAGAATGCCAACAATTAACGAAAGGGAAAGTTCGGCACCGGCTGCACTGGTAAACAAAACCATATCCCAGCCAAAGAAGTGCATCAGTGAATAAATAAACAGTAAACCCATAACTGTTGGCAGGGCAATAACTTCACGTGATAACCACGAAGTACGCCATTGTGATGCAGCACGCCAGGCACGTTCGGGGTGACCTAAGTGAAAGAACGAAGCGATTAAACCACCGACTAAAAAGACTAATGCAATCAAACCACCAATACTATAAAACTGCTCGCTTGCAGCAGCAGGCAGAAGTTTAACAGCCGAATAACTCTGGCCGGTAAATAAAGCAAGAAATAAACCCTGACCCACACCAATTAAAGTGGTTAAAAATATTACGCTAAATGCCGGATGCATTGTTGTTTCCTCTATTAATATATTTCACTTTTTAGTGATTTTTGTCACTAATTTAAAAATCTGTTTCAGATTGCTTCGCTACCGCTCGCAATGACTGACGCTGTTATTGCCTTGCTACCGCTCGCAATGACTGACGCTGTTATTGCCTTGCTACCGCTCGCAATGACTGACGCTGTTATTGCCTTGCTACCGCTCGCAATGACT
>JALTLP010000169.1 GCA_027001895.1 Chromatiales bacterium
TGCCCCATCGATTCTTTCAGCAGACTTTGCAATACTGGGCCCGGAAGTTGATAACGTACTCAAGTCAGGTGCCGACATTGTGCATTTCGACGTCATGGATAACCACTATGTTCCTAACCTGACAATTGGTCCTCTGGTTTGCGATGCATTACGTAAACATGGCGTAACCGCCGAGATTGATGTGCATTTAATGGTAAAACCAGTCGACCGTATTATTCCTGATTTTGCCGCAGCCGGTGCAAGCTATATTACTTTTCACCCGGAAGCGTCTGAGCACATCGACCGTTCATTGCAAATGATCCGCGAAGCGGGTTGTAAGTCTGGCCTGGTATTTAACCCGGCAACACCATTGGATTACTTAAAACATGTGCTCGATAAAGTCGATATGGTTTTATTAATGTCCGTTAACCCTGGTTTTGGTGGCCAGAGCTTTATTCCTGAAACACTCAATAAATTACGTGAAGCGCGCAAAATTATTGACGACAGTGGTTACGATATTCGTCTTGAAATCGACGGTGGTGTTAAGGTGGATAATATCCGCGAAATCGCCGAAGCCGGTGCTGATACCTTTGTTGCAGGCTCTGCTATCTTCAATGCCAAAAATGACAAAGACGCAAACGTATACGATAGCGTTATCAAGCAAATGCGTGACGAGTTAGCCAAAGCCAAAGTTTAATTTTTTTAAACCACGAAGAACACGAAGGACACAAAGAAAAGATTTATTATTCTTTGCGAGCGAAAATATTGTTGCGGCAATGCCCAAATCATTAGATTGCTTCACCATCACCAACAGTGAAGAACGCTTTCAAAATGAATTTTCTTTCTTTGTGTTCTTTGTGACCTTCGTGGTTAATAACTATATATTTAGTATTAAATCATGATTAAAAAACCAGAAATGATTCTTATCGATGTCGACGGCACTTTAGTCGACAGCGTGCCCGACCTTGCCTATTGCGTTGACGAAATGATGAAGCAACTCGATATGCCGGTGCATGGCGAAGCAAAGGTACGCGAATGGGTGGGCAATGGCGTTGAGCGTTTAACCCGCCGGGCTTTAATCGGCCAGCTCGATGGCGAGCCGGACGATGCCTTGTTCGAAAAAGCCTACCCAATTTTTATGGAACTCTATGCAGAAAACACCAGCAAGCGCAGCCTGCTCTACCCTGGTGTAGAAGAAGGTCTGGCTTATCTGCAAACAACCGGCATTAAGCTCGGTTGTGTCACCAACAAGGCGGCGCAGTTTACCGAGCCGCTGTTGCAGGATCTGGGTATTTTCGACAAGTTTGCCATTGTTATCAGTGGTGACACTTTGCCTAAGAAAAAGCCGGATCCCATGCCTTTATTGCACGGTGCGGCGTTTTTTGGGGTAAAACCGGAAAATGCCATGATGCTGGGCGACTCGGTCAGCGATGTAAAAGCTTCACGTGCCGCCGGGTTTCAGATAGTATGTATGTCATACGGTTATAACCACGGCGTGGATATACGGGACTCAAACCCGGATGCCGTTATTGACAGCATGGCAGAGCTACAAGGCCTGCTTGAAAATAATTAATACCGGAAAATAATTAATACTGGCATTGCCGCGAAGGTGGCAATCCGGACAAAAACAGTTGAAACAAATGAAGACACTATATTTACACAACAACGGCTATTGGCGAGGCACTTACTAGCAGCCCGTTTTAATTATGTGTAACTATTTATCATCAGGACTTTCAACATTATGGAACAACAAATCTCAGAATCCGGTTTTAACGAACTTGTTTTGCAAGGTTATAACCGCATCCCCATCGTCAGCCAGGTACTGGCCGACCTCGACACGCCGTTAAGCACCTACCTTAAACTGGCCAATGGCCCGTATTCGTATTTATTCGAGTCGGTACAGGGCGGTGAAAAGTTTGGTCGTTATTCAATTATTGGTTTACCTTGCCGTAAACAAATTCGTATTCACGGTAAACAAATAAAAATAATTGAAAACGAAAATGTTATCAAAACCATCGAACATAACGATCCTCTCGAATGGATAGAACAATTCCACGCACAATTTAAAGTTGCAGATTTGCCAGACTTGCCCCGTTTTACCGGTGGTCTGGTCGGTTACTTTGGTTACGACACCATTCGTTATATCGAACCGCGTCTGGGTGAATGCCCTAACGATGATCCCTTACAGGTGCCGGATATATTATTAATGGTATCGGACGAAGTACTTGTATTTGATAACCTCGCCGGTAAATTATTTTTAATTCACTATGCCAACCCGGAAGAAGATAACGCCTATAAACATGGTTGCAAGCGTTTACGGGAACTGGTTGCCGATTTAAAAAATACCGTGCCGCGTGTGCCATTGGCAAAAGCGTCTAAGGTAAAAGAGTCTGACTTTGTTTCTGGCTTTACCGAAGAAAAATTTAAACAGGCCGTATTAAAAGCCAAAGACTATATTGTTGAAGGCGATGTAATGCAGGTGGTGTTATCGCAACGTATGTCTATTCCTTACACTGCGCCACCGCTGGACTTGTATCGTTCATTACGCAGCTTAAACCCGTCGCCCTATATGTATTACCTGGACCTGGGTGATTTCCATATTGTGGGTTCTTCGCCAGAAATTCTGGTTCAGGTTGAGGATGACACAGTCACCGTGCGACCTATCGCCGGTACCCGGCCACGTGGCGCAACCGAAGAACAGGACAAGCAGTTTGAAAAAGATCTGTTAGCCGACCCTAAAGAAATTGCCGAGCACTTAATGTTGATTGACCTGGGTCGAAATGATATTGGTCGTATCGCGCAAACAGGCAGTGTAAAAGTAACCGATAAAATGATTATCGAACGTTACTCGCATGTTATGCATATTGTTTCGAATGTTGCAGGCAAGATAAAACCCGATATGTCGGCCATGGATACCTTGCGCGCAACCTTCCCTGCGGGGACTTTATCCGGTGCACCGAAGATTCGCGCAATGGAAATTATTGACGAACTGGAGCCGGTTAAACGTGGTGTTTACGGTGGCGCTGTCGGTTACCTGTCATGGAATGGTAATATGGATACCGCTATTGCTATTCGCACCGCAGTTATTAAAGATGAGGTTTTACATATACAAGCCGGTGCCGGAATTGTTTATGACTCAGTGCCGCAAAGTGAATGGGATGAAACCATGAACAAAGGTCGGGCTGTTTTTAAAGCTGTAGAACAGGCAGCGGCAGGACTGGACGGGGCACACAGGTGATCTTATGTTACTAATGATAGACAACTACGATTCGTTTACCTATAACCTGGTGCAATACTTTGGTGAGCTCGGTGCCGATGTACAGGTACACCGTAACGACCAGATTTCAGTTAAAGAAATTGAAAAACTAAACCCTGAACAGCTGGTCATTTCACCGGGGCCCTGTACGCCGAACGAGGCAGGTATTTCAGTAGAAGCAATCAAACACTTTGCTGGTAAAAAACCCATTCTCGGGGTGTGTCTTGGTCATCAAAGTATTGGTAAGGCCTTTGGTGGCAACATTGTGCATGCAAAAGAAATTATGCACGGTAAAACGTCAATGGTTTATCATGCCGACAAGGGTGTGTTTAAAGGTTTAAATAACCCGTTTGAAGCAACCCGTTATCATTCGCTTGTTATTGAACAATCGAGTTTACCGGACTGCCTTGAAGTGACTTCGTGGACGAAAAATAAAGATGGCGGTATTGATGAAATAATGGGTATAAAGCATAAAGAGTTTGCAATACAGGGAATACAGTTTCACCCGGAATCTATTCTGACCGAACACGGTCACGATATGTTAAAAAACTTTCTGGAGAATAAATAGTATTATTGTTTAAAAAAAGCTGTCATTGCGAGCGAAGCGCGGCAATCTTAAAGGTAAGGTATAAAAGATTCCTCGCTAACGCTTCGGAATGACACATAGGTAATAAGCATGTCATTGCGAGCGAAGCGTGGCAATCTTAAAGGTGAAGTATAAAAGATTTTTCGCTAACGCTTCGGAATGACACATAGGTAATAAGCATGTCATTGCGAGCGAAGCGTGGCAATCTTAAAGGTGAAGTATAAAAGATTCCTCGCTAACGCTTCGGAATGACACATAGGTAATAAGCATGTCATTGCGAGCGAAGCGTGGCAATCTTAAAGGTGAAGTATAAAAGATTCCTCGCTAACGCTTCGGAATGACGAGTAAGTAAAGGATCTGTCATTTCGACCATAGGGAGAAATCTTAAAGCAGATCATAAACAGGTGATATTATGAACATACAACAAGCCATTCAACGAGTCATCGAGAAACAAAATTTGTCCGGCGATGAAATGAATCAGGTAATGCGTATCATTATGACCGGCGAAGCAACCCCAGCACAAATTGGTGGCTTCCTGGTTGGCCTGCGCATGAAAGGAGAAACCGTTGATGAAATCGCCGCAGCCGCATCGGTAATGCGTGAGCTGGCATCCGGTGTAAAAGTCAGTGGCGATCATGTTGTTGATATCGTCGGCACAGGTGGCGATGGTTCCAATACGTTTAATATTTCCACGGCCTGTACCTTTGTTGTTGCCGCTGCCGGTGGAACCGTTGCCAAGCACGGCAACCGTTCAGTCTCCAGTAAATCAGGCAGTGCCGATTTACTCGAAGCAGCCGGTGTTAATTTAAATTTAACGCCCGAACAGGTCGCACAATGTATAGAAAAAGTGGGTGTAGGTTTTATGTTTGCACCCTTGCACCACAGCGCAATGAAACATGCGATTGGCCCGCGTAAAGAAATGGCGGTCCGCACTATTTTTAATGTATTGGGGCCACTGACCAATCCCGCCGGAGCACCGAACCAGTTACTCGGTGTATTTTCAGACGAGCTGGTAGAACCGTTGGCCGAA
>JALTLP010000170.1 GCA_027001895.1 Chromatiales bacterium
AAGGTGAAACCGGAGGTTGAGAGGCTGGTCTGGGCCATGTGCGAGAGCAGCGCAAGGGCGCGAATTTTAGGGGAGACTATGAGGGGACAGGCGTTAGCCTGCTTGCCTTGGGGGAAATGGTTTTGGTGACTTTTGCCTTAACAAAAGTCACTCGCCGGCGGGCGCGAGAGCCTGCTTAAAATCTTGCAGGGCGTTAGCGCGAGGCGAAATGCTTTTGAACAAAAAAATAAGATTGCCACGCTCACTTCGTGCACTCGCAATAACAATCATAGAAAAGTATCTCGCCTCGTTCGTTCGCAATGCCCCCTTTTGTCGTTGCGAGGAGTGAAACGACGAAGCAATCTGTTTTTTGATTTATAGCAAGATTGCCACGCTCACTGCGTGAGCTCGCAATGACCAATTTTGTCATCCTGTGACAAGCAAGGCTTAACTGCTATAAGGAATTCTTAAAACCGAACCCACCCGAATACGGTCGTTAGACAACTTGTTTACACTACGAATTAACGCCACACTAACACGATACTGATTGGCTATAGCAGAAAGTGTTTCGCCTTTGGCAACACGGTGTTTGGTGTCCCGCAACGCCAGCAACGTTCCCGGTGGTGGGTTGGCATGAAAATAATTACGTACACCTTTTAATATAGCGCTGGCAATTTTACGCTGGTGCTTATGGCTACGAAGTTTACGTTCTTCAGCCGGGTTGGATATAAAGGCCGTTTCGACCAGTATAGAGGGTATATCCGGTGCTTTTAAAACACGGAAGCCGGCCTGCTCAACGGTTTTCTTGTGCAGGTGTGCAACCTTGCGCAAATTACCCAGTACATGCCTTGCAACCTGATGGCTGGTTTCCATGGTTGAATTTTTTACCATATCCACCAAAACCAGTTTTAATAAAGCATCGTCGATATCTTCGAGGTCTACCCCACCTATCATATCGGCCTGGTTTTCTTTTTCGGCAAGAAATCTTGCAGCCTCACTACTGGCTCCACGATCTGAAACAACAAATACAGAAGTGCCTTTGGCTTTTGCATTTTTATAGGCATCGGCATGAATTGAAATAAAAATATCGGCCTGTTGGCGACGTGCCAGCTTTACCCGCTTTTTAAGGCCAACATAATAATCGCCCTTTCGTATCATAACCGGGCGCATACCACGTTCACGTTTGATTAATTTTTGTAATTGCCGGGCAATGGACATTACCACATCTTTTTCACGGGTTCCCCTGCGACCGATGGCACCGGGATCATCACCACCGTGACCGGCATCGATGGCAACGATAATGTCACGACGGGTATTTTTATATTTTAATTTATTCGTTGGTTTTGTTTTAACAGCGGCTTCCTTACCGACCAGGTCAATAACCAATCTATGGCCGTATTCCCGATTAGGTTTAAGCAAAAAACTCTTGGGGCGAGCATTGGTATTTAAATCCAGAACAACCCGCAAGTCATTGCGGTTGCGGGCGGCATAACGGATATCTTTTACATAACTGCGACTAAAGTCGAGATTAACAGGCTTGTTACGAAGACGCGCATGGCTTAAATCAATAACCACTCGGTTGGGTGACTTTAGAGTAAACACTGAATGTGCCACGGGCGCACTTAAATCAAACACCAGGCGGGTTGAGTCCGGTGCTGGCCACATTCGTATGCTTTTTACTTCGGCCGTACTTGCTGCATCCGCAGTGGGTGTAAAAATAGCCAGTGCTGCACTCAACACGCCAAAAGCGAGTAAATATGCCAGAATTTGATTTCGTTTTTCCCCAAACATTACTGCACCTGCTTAAATATTCAACCCTACCCCTAACTTTGGCAAATTTTTGACGCAAATACAAGTAAAAACTCTATAATTTTTAATGAGATACAGGCTTTATTTAAAAGATTTTCTAGAATATTTGCATTTTTGACGACTGTTTCTATAAAAAACCTGTTTTACAGCCATTGAGCGGTCTATTTGAAAGCATTAAAACTTGTCTAAACCTGAATTACAGTTAAAATCAAATGAATAAGCAATATTCTGTTTCTATTTTTGGGGTGTAAATAAGATGGATGTAAAAGAAATTATCGACAGACTACGAAATGCAAAAAAAGCGCATCTGGGCTGGGTCACCCGGGCTCACTCACTTATTAAGGGAGAAGCTGTCGACAAAGAAAAAATTCCGGTGCTACCGACTGACTGTATATTTGGTAGCTGGTATTACAGTGATGGTAAAAAGAAGCTGGCTAATCTGAAAACCTTCCATGATATAGAGGCACCGCATAACGAACTGCATAAAATTTATGCCGATATTTTTAACCTGCTATTTGAACAGAAAAAGGGTTCTTTCCTGTCCCGCATCACCGGTGGACATAAGAAACAGCAAAAGAAAAATATGGAAATGGCGAACAAGCGCTTTAATGACTTACAAAAGATGTCGGATAAAATTATTGATAAGCTCGATGCGCTGGAAAAAGAAATAAGAACGATTGCAGCCAGGCAATAACTGCTAGACTGACTTAAACCGTCACTTTCCAAGCTTGCTTAATATAGCCTGGCCCTTGTCGCTACCGGCAACCAGGCTAAAATGACGACCCTGCTCAAGATGTTTTATCTTTAGCCATAAGTCCATTGCTGGCAACCAGCCCTCGCCCTGCTCCGGCCATTCAATCAGGTTAATCGAATGCTCGTTAAACATTTCATCCGCACCCATTAATTCCAGTTCGTCCGGGTCGCCAAGCCGGTATAAGTCAAAATGGTTTATATATAAATCAGCCAGGATGTAGGGTTCGATAATAGTATAGGTTGGGCTTTTCACCTTCCCCTTATGCCCAAGCGCCTGTAAAAAACCACGCGCAAAAGTGGTTTTACCCGCTCCGAGATCACCCTGTAGAGCAATAGAACACGGAGCGGTTACCTGCCCGGCAACATCGGCAGCAAACTGTTCGGTTTGCTCAAAACTGTTAAGCGTTTTGTCATACGATTTCATTTAACAGACACTTACGGGTTTACAAGACGACGGATCCAGCTCATCAGATCCGATGCCAACATACCGCGCTCACCCACCGCGCGGGCCGCTTCATCGCCTGCACGACTATGGATAACCGTGCCAAGTTCAGCAGCCTGCACATTACTCAACCCCTGAGCTATCAGCCCACAAATGATACCGGTGAGGACATCACCCATACCGCCACTAGCCATGCCTGCGTTTCCATATGGGCAGACCTTCGGTATGTCTTGCTGAGATTTCACCAGACTGCCGAGGCCTTTTAATACGGCAACACCGCCAAAGTTCTCATTAAGTTCTTTAACACTGTTAAAACGATCACGTTGAATTTCTGCGGTCGACTTACCAAGCAAACGCCCGGCTTCACCAGGGTGCGGAGTTAAGACCCAATTATCATATTTCTGGTTAGACTCGGCTAATAGATTAAGGGCATCAGCATCGACTACCATCGGCAAGCCCGACTCCATAGCAATGGCCAACAAATCCTGTGCCCATTTCGATTGCCCCAGTCCCGGCCCAATACCAATAACCGTTGCCAGTTCCAGTAAGGGCTGAATTTCATCGGCTTGTTCAATACCATAGCTAATCAGCTCGGGACGAGTTGCATTTAATATTGCAGCATGGTCAGGATGGGTTACCACCGTCACCCGCCCTGCACCTGCCCTTGCGGCGGCTTCACCTGCCAGACGAATCGCCCCCGGCATTCCCGGCGCACCGCCAATTAAAACCACGTGTCCAAAATCGCCCTTGTGTGCATTTCTGCAACGTCTGGGTAAGAGCCCGGTTAAATTATCGTATTCCATACGATAACCCGATGGGCTTCGCATATCGTAGAGAGCCTTGGGTAAATTCAAATCATTTAAAACAATGTTACCGCTGTATTCAGGGCCATCACCGGTAATCAAACCCTGCTTGATCCCAACATAGGTTATTGTGACATCCGCCTTAATCGCATCACCCTGTGGCATGCCGGTATCGGCATTCAGGCCTGATGGAATATCAATTGAAAATACCGGCGCATCGTAAACATTAACGGCTTTTATTGCAGCCGCGTAATTGCCCTGCACGTCACCATGCACGCCTGTACCGAGCATGGCATCAATCACCACATCATGTGCCTGTTCATCCAGCTCATGAATCGACGAAAACGCAGTCGGTGTGATGCCGCTACCGAGTAAACGCTGTTGTGCAGCCAGCGCATCACCCTGCAATTTGTTTTCATCGCCAACCTGAACGACATCAACATGTAATTGTTGCTCTGCTGCCAGTCGTGCAATTACAAAACCATCACCCGCGTTATTGCCGGTGCCACATAAAATCAGCAAACGCTTGCAATCAGGCCAGTTTTTCATTAGAAGTTTAAACGCCGCTTCGCCAGCCCGTTCGATTAACACGTTTCCAGATATACTGAAGGCCTCAATAGCATATCGGTCCAGCTCTTTTACCTGTGCCGCGGTATATATATTTTGAGTTAATTGTTCCATACCCTGTATCATAGCCTTAATAAACCCAATAAATAAACCACCCGGCAAAAACTGTCCAACATGACAATAACAAACCCAATCCAACTCAGCGCACAACAGCTAAAAAAACTGGCAGAGGATATTAAACGCTGGGGCGTTGAGCTGGGTTTTCAACAAGTGGGCATTTGTGATACTGATTTATCCAGGGCAGAAACTATTCTGACTGACTGGCTAAACAACGGCTACCAGGGTGACATGGACTGGATGGCCAAACACGGCAGCAAACGCGGCCGCCCGCAAGAACTGCTCCCTGGTACGGTACGGATTATCAGCGTAAGACTGAATTACCTACCCG
>JALTLP010000171.1 GCA_027001895.1 Chromatiales bacterium
ACGACAACAATGCTTTAAAAACCGGCTTCGATCCTTTGAGAAACAAATGGCCTGAGTGGCTCAACAAACTTGGGATACAAACTGAACAACTTCCACAAGTGAGCAAACCCGGCACGGTGATTAGCCCACTCGATTCTAAAATAATAAAACAGTATCACTTTAATCCCGAAGTGAAGTTTGTAAGCGGCACAACCGACAGCACCGCAGCACTTCTGGCAACCGGTGCCAACCTGCCAGGTGATGCCGTTACCTCGCTGGGTAGCACACTGGTATTAAAAATTATTTCTGAAACACCCATTTTTTCATCGGCCGAAGGTATTTACAGCCAGCCTTTCGGCGATTACTGGCTGGTCGGTGGTGCATCGAATAGCGGTGGCGCGGTACTACGATATTATTTTACAGACCAGCAAATGGCCGAACTGCAGCCACAACTTAACCCAGAACAAAGCAGTGGACTGGACTATTACCCGCTACTGCAAACCGGCGAACGCTTTCCTTTCAACAATCCACAACAAGCTCCGCGCCTGACACCACGGCCAAAAGATGATGCCTTGTTTTTTCAGGGTATGCTTGAAGGTATTACCGCAATAGAAAAACAGGGCTACGAAAAATTACAAAAACTCGGTGCACCCCCGCCAAAACGCTTGTTTACAGTCGGTGGAGGCACCATTAATAAAGCATGGGCAACAATACGCCAGCAAATATTAAACATCCCGATGCATAAGGCGCTTAACAACCAAGCCGCGTTTGGTGCTGCATTGCTTGCCAAACAGGGTTATGATACAGAAATAGCGAGAAGTTAGATAACTGTGTTACAAACCAATTCAAAGTACTCATGTACTAAGCGTACGCTCCGCTTTTTCATTGGCTTGTGCCTTGTTCTCCAATTTCTCGCCATCCCTGTAAAATAAACACTAGTAATTAAGGGTATATCATGTCGCGCAATCCAGTTTCAGGTATCGGCTATTTTTTTAAAGGCTTACCGATGATTTTTTCATCGGACATTAAAAAATTTGTTGTAATACCTTTTATAATTAACATCCTGCTATTCGCCGGCGCGATTTACCTGCTTGCATCACAATACGAAAGTCTAATAAACGGGTTAACCCCCGAAGCGCCCGGCTGGCTGCCGGACTTTTTAAGCGGTTTATTCGAATGGTTTATTGGTTTGTTGTGGTTATTGTTTGCTGCCGTGGCACTGATTATTATTTTTTTCGGCTTTACCATGGTTGCCAATATAGTTGGCGCACCATTTAACACTTACCTCGCTGCTGCGGTTGAATACAAGCTAACCGGCAACCAGCCTATCGACCCACGCACCAGCTTTATAAAAATTGTTATTGAATCCATAGGCAGTGAACTTCAGAAAATTCTTTACTTTGTTATATGGGCAATACCACTGCTTATTATTTCTTTTATCCCGGTGATTAATGTCGTAAGCCCTGTATTATGGGCACTGTTCAGTACCTGGATGTTAACGCTACAATACGCCGACTACCCGCTGGGAAATCGTGGCTACAATTTTTCAAAAATACGTTATACCCTGTCAAAATATAAAATGCTGTCACTCGGTTTTGGCGGTAGTGCAACTGTTGCAACCATGATTCCGGTTGTTAACTTTCTGGTCATGCCGGTAGCGGTTGCCGGTGCAACGATTATGGTGGTTAAAGAAGTCAATAACGATGTCGCTCAGTCAGACTCTGAAACATCTACACAATCGCCATTAATCGAACGTTAACTACAAGTATTCACAAAACCTGACTGATTTAGTACCAAAGTCCGTTTACATGCCAACGAGGATTTCGCACTACGGGCTTACCAAAAGCATGTTCAATGCTATACGGACTGGATAGCCCGTCTTGCTTAAAAATGTCGTCAGACTTCGATTCCAGTGACAACAATCTCGCCACTCGCTCTTCTGTCTCAGGATGAGTACGCAATAAGGAAGGAACGGCAACTCGACGACCGGGTAAAAATATCCTCTCCATCAAACCACCCTGAGCCTGTTCAATTTTAATAAGGGCGCTGGCCAGACCTTTTGTATCACCCGTCAATGAAACTGCATTTAAATCTGCATCAAATTCCCGGGTACGAGATAAAGCAAGTTGAATCAGGCTACTTAAAACCGGGGCAAAGATTAAAATGAAAATGGCAATCCAGTTGATACTACTCACTCCGATAAGAATAAGTGGCAAATTAATCATCAGCAAAAATTGCCCAAATAAAGACAGGATACTCGTACTTCGACTAAACAAATCAGCCAGCCCCAAAACCCATAGATCCCGATTACGAATATGACTAATTTCATGTGCCATCACGCCGTTTAACTCACGTGTATTTAGTGCGCGTAACAGGCCATCTGTGACAGCTATAGCAGATTGATGATAAGTACCAACCGCAAATGCATTTAACATACTGCTGGGAACATAATAAATTGCCGGTGTATTCTGCAAATTAGCGGCCTGACTCAGGCGGCTAACAATGCGATACAACTCGGGCATCTGCTGGGGACTGATCTCACTGGCACGATACATTCGCATAATCAATCTCGGTGAGACAGATGGAGAAAACAACATACCAACCATCCCCATGGTTATAAGGATGAACAAACCATCCGAACCCCACAGTATCCAGCCAAGCAAAGCCAGGAAAGCAACCATGATAAATAATAATATCAATGACTGAAAATAGTTACGCCATGCATGCCGTAACCAAATTGTTGAATTAATAGTTTCTGGTGATTTCATTTTATATTTAACTACACGCTACTTCTCAGACTCAGCATCTCTTTGCTTAATCCCCCAGTATGCGGCAGCAAGTACCAATACAGAAAAACCAAGCGCAAAAATATGCATGGCATCGGTAACACTGATATCCAGGATAATAAATTTACGCGAAATTGCGAGCAGAGCAATAAGTAAAACCGTTTTCACCTGTATAATATGGTCTTTCCGGTAAATAACTTTTACTATTGAGTGCTTGAACTCCATTGAAATCAACAACGTCATTATCATACCAAAAATAGTCTGAAACACGCGGTGATCAAACGGGTTGAAAATATCCATAAACATCAGGTTAAATATCTGTTTCACCAAATGAAATAGTGCAGCAATGATAATCAACGAGATAATGCCACTGAGCACCAGAGCAACAACCTGCTCAAAGCGTTCATATACCGTCATCAGTTTCCAATAATACATTGTTTCTGATTTAGGTGCGTTATCTCTTTTAGAAATATTATCCATCTTGTCTCCATCAAATAAAAGACCTTGCATCTTAAAACAAGATGCAAGGTTAACTTAAAGAAATAAGAGAATTATTTACCAGCTTAAGCTGATATAACGCTGTGCCCCATTTTGCCGGATAAGCAATAATAGTCGTTTGGTGTCTGCACTACGACGGACTTCCTTCTGAAAATCACTGGCTGTTTTCACCGGCTTTTGATTGACCTGCAGGATAATCGTACCAACATCGATTCCCGCCATAGCCGCTACCGAACCGGGTTTGACTGCTGTTACGACAACACCTTCCCCTGCCTTCGCATTAAACTGCCTTGCTAAATCCGGCGATAAAGTCTGAGCCGTCAACCCCACTTCATCTGAGGTTTGTGCCGGCCCCTTAGCCACCAGCTTGTCTTTGGTCAAAGTACCAATTTTAACGGTTAATACCTTACGTTTACCGGAACGCAATACGGTAAGTTTGACTTTTTTGCCGGGGGGAACAAGGGCCACAGCATTACGGAAGTGCCCAACATCGGTCACAGCTTTACCGTTGAAATTAATAATAACATCCCCCTGTTTCAAGCCACCTTTGGCAGCAGGCGAATCGTCACTCACCTGAGAAACCAGAATACCTTGTTGTTCCTTAAGACCAAAAGATTCAGACAGATCTTTTGTTAGTGGCTGAATATATACCCCCAGATAACCACGAGTAACATTACCGTCTTTAATAAGCTGGTGAGCAATGGTATTGATCAGGTTGCTGGGAATCGCAAACCCAATCCCCATGTAACCACCACTGCGACTAAAGATAGCGGTATTGATTCCGACTACCTCACCATCCAGATTCACCAGAGGCCCGCCGGAATTACCCGGATTGATCGCAGCATCGGTCTGGATAAAATCTTCGTAGTCATTAATACCCACACTGGTTCGCCCCTTGGCGCTAACCACACCGACTGTTAATGTATGGCTAAGACCAAAAGGATTACCAATAGCAATAACCCATTCACCGACCTGTAACTTCGACGAATCAGCTAATTTAAGTGGTTTAAAACCACTGGCCTTGATCTCAATAACTGCAATATCGGATCGTGGATCGCGCCCGGTGATGCTGGCATCAAACTCCTTACCATCTTTAAAACGAACTTTAATACTATCAGCATTTTCCACCACATGGTTATTGGTCAGGATATAGGTCTTATCCGAGAAAAATCCATCTTTGGTCTGAAACACAAAGCCGGAACCCTGCCCTGAAACACGACGTTCGCCTTGTGGTTGCTGAGGCAATGAAAAACCTGGAAACTGATCACCAAAGAACCGTTTTAAAAAATCATCATCAAATGGACTTTCCATGTTTGAAGAGGTTGCCGCTTGAGCCTTGCCTTCCACCTGGATAAACACCACAGAGGGAGACACATCCCTGGCAACAGCCGCAAAAGCTTTACCTGTCTGACGCAGATTTTCTACACCACGATCTTCTGCAAGCACCGGCATCGCCTGACTAATTACAAGTAACCCGAAAAAACAATAAGAAAATATTTTTTTAATCATTTTTTTATAC
>JALTLP010000172.1 GCA_027001895.1 Chromatiales bacterium
ATCTAAAATACTCATTTACTGTATGTAAACTCCGTTTTTAGATTTTTTTGTCCGCCTTGTACTCGAGCTTCTGAGAACACGCGAAAGCTTTGTGAACACGCGAAAGCTTTGTGAACACGCGAAAGCTTTGTGAACACGCGAAAGCTTTGTGAACACGCGAAAGCTTTGTGAACACGCAAAAGCTTTGTGAAATTACGAAAGTTTAGTGAATTCGGGAAGGTTTTGTGAATGCGTGGCAACCGGGTTTTGTCAGGCATAAGATAAAATAACGATATACTGGAATAATATGGCAACTAAATATAAAAGAATACTTCTCAAACTAAGTGGTGAGGCTTTAATGGGGGAACAGGACTTCGGTATCGATCCGAAAGTGCTGGACCGTGTTGGCGCTGAAATTAAACAACTGATTGATAATGATATTCAGGTTGCGCTTGTTATTGGTGGTGGAAACATTTTCCGTGGTATGAGTCTGGCCGCTTCCGGTATGAACCGTACTACCGGCGACCATATGGGGATGCTGGCTACTGTTATTAATGCACTGGCTTTACAGGATGCAATTGAACACCAGGGCTTACGGGTACGTGTTATGTCGGCACTGGCTATCCACCAGGTTTGTGAAGATTATATACGTCGTCGGGCAGTACGCCACCTGGAAAAAGGTCGTGTTGTTATTTTTGCTGCCGGCACCGGGAACCCATTCTTTACGACGGATACGGCTGCAAGTTTGCGTGGTACTGAAATCGACGCAGATATTGTTCTTAAAGGCACCAAGGTTGATGGTATTTATACTGCCGATCCAATGAAAGATGCCTCAGCAACCATGTATGAAAAACTGGGCTATGACGAAGTTATCGAGAACAAGCTGGGTGTTATGGATACAACTGCAATGGTACTTTGCAGAGACAATAATATTCCTGTTCGTGTATTCAATATGAACAAGCCTGGGCTGATGTTGAAAATTGCATCCGGTGAAGAAATAGGTACTTTGGTCGAATAAATTTTTAAAAAATAATTTTACTTAATTAATATTAAGCAAGGTGTGACATGTTAGATGAGTTAAAAAAGGATGCAGAAACCCGTATGGGTAAAAGTGTTGAGTCTTTAAAAGGAGAGTTAACAAAAATTCGCACCGGGCGTGCTCATCCCAGCCTGCTTGAACATGTCATGGTTGACTATTACGGTTCACCTACACCGATTAACCAGGTAGCTTCTATTGCGATTACCGATTCCAGGTTATTAACGGTAACTGCATTTGATAAATCAATGTCGCAGGCAGTCGAAAAAGCCATTATTACTTCTGACCTGGGTTTAAACCCTTCTTCTGCGGGTGATGCGATTCGGGTACCTTTACCGCCTTTAACTGAAGAACGCCGTAAAGATTTAATCAAGGTTGTTCGTCAAGAGGGTGAACAGGCAAAAGTTGCTATCCGTAATATCCGTCGTGATGTGCTGGGTGATGTTAAGTCACTGGTAAAGGAAAAAGAAGCGACAGAAGATGATGAACGACGCTTTCAGGATGAAATCCAGAAAATAACTGACAAGTATGTTGCGCTGGTCGATACAACATTAAAAGAAAAAGAAAAAGACCTGATGGAAATCTAGCTTGTTATGGCATGTGTATGTCTTAACCTTAATAAAAGAATGTCAGGGTATCAAAAAACAAGATGTCGCCTAAGCCATTAACAATTAAAGGTGTCGAACCGGAAAAACGTCCAAAGCATATTGTTGTTATTCTTGATGGCAATGGTCGCTGGGCAGAACAACGCCATTTACCACGTGTAGCAGGGCATAAAGCCGGTGTTGAAGCGGTTCGTGCCGTTGTTGAAGACTGTTCTCAATTAAAAATAAATGCGCTTACCGTCTTTGCGTTTTCAAGTGAAAACTGGCGCAGGCCAGATAAGGAAGTGGGGTTCTTAATGGATCTGTTTTTAACTTCGCTGAATAAAGAAGTTAAAAAATTACACGAAAATAATATCAGGATTCGGTTTATTGGTGATACGACAGCTTTTAATGAAAAGCTGCAGCAGCGTATGCGCGATTCAGAATTCCTTACCAAAAACAATACCGGACTGTCTCTGAATATTGCCGTCAATTATGGCGGGCAGTGGGATATTACTCAGGCAATGCAGAAGATTGCTGAAAAAATTGAAAACAAAGAGTTAAACAGTTCACAGATTACAGCTGAAACTATAAATCAGTATATTTGTCTTAGTGATTTACCTGCGCCGGATTTATTTATCCGTACCGGTGGGGAACAGCGAATCAGTAACTTTTTAATCTGGCAGTTGGCGTATACAGAACTGTATTTTACCGATTTATTCTGGCCTGATTTCAACCGGGATGAATTATTTAAAGCGATTAAAACCTTTGCACAACGTCAAAGGCGTTTTGGCCAGACCAGCGCACAGGTTGAATCGATAGGAAAACATAATTAACCATGCTTAAGCAACGTATTATTACTTCGCTTGTGTTAACGCCCTTTGTTATCTGGGGTGTGTTCAGCCTGCCGGCAATTTACTTTGCTTTGTTTATTTTTATTGTAGTTGGCCTGGCAAGCTGGGAGTGGGGGCATCTGGCAGGCCTTCACGGTTCCGGCTCTAAAAGTATGTTTATGCTGGCTTCACTGGCAGCGCTGGCACTGCTCACCTGGTTTATGGATATTAATGAGCAAACATTTTTTATTCTATTATATATAAGCATAGCCTGGTGGTTGTACCGGGTTATTCGGGTGCTTGTATACAAACAGCAGGATAATAACAATTCAGGCAGCAGTCACTTTAGTGCGGTTACCGCCCTGAGTGTCATTGTTGCGTTAATTATTCCTTTTTATTCGATTATTTATCTCCGTAATACCTACCAGTTCCCAGGCTACCTTTTTTACATGCTAATGTTAATCTGGTCGGCTGATGTATTTGCCTATTTTTCTGGAAAGTACCTTGGTAAAAACAAGCTGGCACCCCAGGTAAGCCCGGGTAAAACATGGGAAGGTGTTTACGGTGCACTACTTAGTTCCCTGATTGGCTCAATCATAGGCGGTTTTTCATTTGGTTTTAATTTTCAGCAAGGCATTATCTTTTTTGGTTTAAGTATCCTTGTAGTGGTGATTTCTATATTTGGTGATTTATCCGAGAGTCTTTATAAACGCCAACATAATATAAAAGACAGTGGGCATTTATTGCCAGGTCACGGTGGCATGTTAGACAGAGTAGACAGCTTGTCAGCTGCAGCGCCGTTTTATGTTACGGGTTTAATGTTACTGGGGCTTTTAAAATGATCGGCGTTGCGATACTCGGTGCAACCGGTTCAATTGGTACAAGCACGCTTGATGTTTTAAGTCGCAATAAAGACCGCTATCGGGTTGTTGCTTTAACTGCCAATAATAATACTGAAAAATTGTATGAACAGTGTATTGAATATAAACCTGCCTATGCGGTGGTTGTTGATGAAACTGCCGCAGAAAAGCTGAAGATCAGGCTGGCAAAACAATCTCTGGATACGGTTGTTTTATCCGGGGTTGAAAACCTTGATTATGTGGCCAGTCTTGAACAAACAGATTATGTTGTTGCCGCTATCGTTGGTGCGGCGGGCTTGTCTTCTTCACTTGCTGCAGCTAAAGCGGGTAAAAGAATTTTGCTTGCTAATAAAGAAACCCTGGTGATGAGTGGTCAGATCTTTATGGATGAGGTTGCCAGAAACAATGCAACATTATTGCCTGTAGACAGTGAACACAATGCAATCTTTCAATGTCTGCAAAGTTTTAATGGTAGTACCGGGTTAAGCAAAGAAGTCAGTAAAATTTATTTAACGGCATCCGGCGGACCTTTTCGTAAAACAGATATAGACAAGCTTGAATTTGTTACCCCTGATCAGGCTTGTGCGCATCCAAACTGGTCAATGGGCAGAAAAATTTCAGTTGATTCAGCTACCATGATGAATAAAGGGCTTGAGCTGATAGAGGCGTGCTGGCTCTTTTCGGCAGATGTTGATGATGTGCAAATTGCCATTCATCCTCAGAGTATTGTTCATTCAATGGTAGAGTTTATTGATGGTTCTATTATTGCCCAGTTAGGACAGCCGGATATGCGTACGCCGATTGCCTATGCACTGGCCTGGCCAGAAAGAATAAAGTCCGGTGTACAGAGTCTGGATATATTTTCTATGGCAAACCTCGAATTCGAAAAACCGGACTACGAGCGTTTTCCGTGTTTACGCCTGGCAGAAGATGCGATGCGAAATGGTGGCGTTATGCCGGCAACATTAAATGCAGCTAATGAAGTTGCTGTTCAGGCTTTCCTGGATAACAGAATATCTTTTATGTCCATTGCGAACGTGGTTGAAAATGTTTTAAACCAGATAAGCAATAAGGAAGTTACAGATATACAAATGCTGGTAGCAACCGATACAGAAGCAAGAGCAATGGCAACCGAGTCGGTAGAATCTATGGCGACTGCTTTTGCAGGGAGTAAAAGCCATGCATGAATTTATTTTTAGTATTCCGTCTTTTATTGTTGCGATAACCATTCTTGTTGCTATCCATGAATTCGGGCATTTCTGGGTAGCGAGGTTAGCCGGTGTTAAAATACTTCGATATTCAATAGGTTTTGGAAAACCTTTGTATAAAAAGATTTTTGGCGAAGATAATACAGAATTTACCATTGCGGCTATACCACTTGGTGGTTATGTAAAAATGCTGGACGAAAGGGAAGGCGAAGTATCAGAAGCAGAACTTCCCCGCGCTTTTAACCGCCAGCATGTAGC
>JALTLP010000173.1 GCA_027001895.1 Chromatiales bacterium
GTCCTATTGTGCAATATGGGTGAATACCCGCATGCTGTTTTCGTGTAGAATTCAGTCTCACTCTTTTAATTTAACCCGGTTTTTTTAAATATGAAAAAATTTATTTTACGTCTATGTCTTGTTAGCTCTCTGTTAATAGGATTGATAATCAGTACCAGTGTTCAGGCTGAACAGCAGATAAAAAACATTGAAAAAATTAAAAAGGTGATTGCTGCGCGCCTGGGCGGGATTCAGAAATTTGATATCCATCCGTCGCCAATTAAAGGCCTGTATCTTATTGTCGCGCCGCCGAGAGTTTTATATATATCGGATGATGCAAAATATATTATCGATGGCGATGTAAGTAATGCTGAAACCGGCGAAGACTACACGACTGCTTATCGTAATGCTTCGCGCTTTGCTGCCGTTGAAGAAATGAAAGATACCATGATTGTTTTTTCTCCTCCTAAAGACAAGGTAAAGCATACCATTACAGTGTTTACCGATATGGATTGTTACTATTGCCAGAAATTACACAAAGAAATGGCAGACTATAATCGTTTGGGAATAAAGGTACGTTACCTGGCTTATCCGCGTCAGGGCCTGCAGTCAGCTTCGTACAAAAAAGCGGTAACAGTGTGGTGTTCTAAAGATAAAAAAGCAGCACTGACAAAAGCCAAAAATGGTGAAAAGCTAAAACCGCTTAGCTGCGATAACCCGGTTGCAAAACATTATGCGCTGGGGAATTTACTGGGAGTGCATGGTACACCGGCATTGTTGCTGGAAAATGGCCAGTTATATCCTGGTTATGTGCCAGCCGCTCGCCTGGCTGAAGCGTTGGATCGTATGAAAAGCGGTATTGCGAAGCAGTAAAGCTTAATTAAGGTAAAGCGCAAGTTTACGGCGGTATTCACTGACTATTTTTGCACCTTGTTCTCCCTGGGTGCCGACTATATCGAATAATTTAAGTAATTCTTTTCGGCCAAGATCGTCTTCAAATTTTCTGTCGCGTTTTATTATTTCCAGTAGTTGATCCATTGCGGCTGTAACATCCCCCTGTAAAACAAGATGCTGGCTAAACTGAAAACGGGCCTGTAAGTCATCCGGGTTATCTTCCAGTGTTTTCATGAGTGTTGCCGGATCGGGTAAATCTTTGGCCGACTCTGCAATATTAATTTGTGCGGTAATACTTTTTATTTCTTCTTTTTCCCGCACGATTTTTGGAAGGGCATCAATAAAAGCTTTGGCGGTTTCAAATTGCTGTGTTTGTGCAAGAATACTGGCAAAGTGAATGGCTATTTTGTGGTTATCGGGATCATTCAGGCAAATCTCCTGCATTTTTGCAATCGCACTATTATCACCGTTTTGTAAATCCTGCATGGCCTGTTGATAAAGGCCATCTGATTCACGTTCAATATAATTGCTTAATTTACCCTTGATCTCGCTTTCGGATAATACGCCGGAAAATTCATCAACAATTTGTCCGTTACGAATAAACTTAACCGTTGGCACACTCCGTACCGCAAAGTGTTCAGCAAGTTCCTTGTTTTGATCGATGTCGACCTTGGCAAGAACAAACTGGCCGTCATACTCATTGGCAAGTTTAACCAGTATCGGAACAAGCTGTTTGCAGGGATTGCACCATGTTGCCCAGAAATCGAGAAGCACCAGCTTTTGAGTGGAGGCTTGCATAACCTGGTTCTGAAATGTTTCGGCGCTGACATCAATGACGTTGCTCATAAGGATTCCTGCAGTTGTTTAGAAATTGTTGTTATTTTAACCTGTAGCCGCTACAGGCTGCAAAAACTATTTGTAGCGATGCAGCAGTTTATTGTGAGTAAACAACAGGTAGGTTTGTACGCGGTGTTGTGGCCAGAGTTTTTGCACTGCTTGTTGGTAATACTCAAGCTGCGGCTTGTAGTGTTCGGCGTAATATTCAATATTACTGTTGTCGACGTGTTGGTGAGTTTTGTAGTCAACGATATGGATCGTGTTATCATCGACAATTATTCTGTCGATGACACCATGCATCATCACCTTGTCCTGTAACTGGCTAACCGGGGCTTCATTGTATGCAGGCTGTTTTGGTTTAAAAATAAAAGACAGCTCTTCACGGTTATAGATGCTGTATGCTTCTTTCCAGCAACTCTTCCAGAGCTGTGTTGAAATATCAATGCCAATAATATTTTCAAGAATATCTTCTGTGTATTCCGGGTTATTACAGAGATGTTCCAGTATTTCATGAATAATAATTCCGCGTTGTGTGGCATCAGTATCACTTTGTATATTATCTTCAGTTGCTTTTTTGTCTTTTACAATTTTACTGGGTGACAGGCTGCTCTCTATTTGCTGGTAACCCGGTAGAATATTCAGTTTTTTATTTAAACGCTTATCATGCTTTAGCGGGTATTCGGTAGTTCTATTATCCGTTGTGCTATCAGCAGGTTTTTCGCTTGCTGCATGAGTTTCGATAATCTGTTCGGGTTTATCAGTATCTTGCAACGGGTAGTTTTGTCGTATTAATGAATACCAGTCTGCTTCATTACGGGTCGGTTTTGCAGCAGATATAAAAAGGTACTGGCGTGCACGGGTAATGGCTACGTAAAACAGGTTGGCCGTTTCACGCTGTTGAGTAGTTATATCTTTTTCTATCAGTGAGGCTGTTATGTTATCAAGCTTACCTGCATTATTTGCCAGTATCATCATCGCCGGGCTTTCCTGTTCGGCTGGCCAGTCAATAATTGTTTTATAGGTATACTTTGATACCGTCTCAGCATCTGCATTCGCAAGAAAGATAACCGGGGCTTCGAGTCCCTTTGATGCATGTATAGTCATTACCTGTACGCGATTCGTATCGTTGCTGGCAGCAGGGATGTCCGGTGAGTCTTCGGACTGTTGTTTTAAATGCTCGATATGGCTGATAAATTGTTGCAGGCTGGGATAGCGGCCACTGTCTATTTCAAGCGCAAGTTCAATGATACGGGTTAAGTTGGCCTGTACCCGGGATTGCAGGTGCTTGGGATACGCCCGCTGATATTGTGCGAGAACATCGGCTTCGCTGTATATCATATCCAGCAAATCATGCACGGGAACGTGTATTGCCACCGAACGCCAGCGGTTTAATAATTCAAGCGCCTGTTGTAAAACCGGATCTTTTTGCTGCGATTGCAGCAAGGTTTCAATTCTGTAGAACCAGTTAGAATTTCCATTTTCAGTATTTTTTATTTGAGCTAGTTGCATCAGCGTGTGATCAGAAACAGAAAATAACGGGCTGCGTAAAATACTGACCAGCGCAATATTATTAAATGGCGTTATTAACCAGTTTAATAACATAACAATATCATTTACTTCCAGGCAGTTTAACAAGGTGCCGCGTTCGGAACCGATATAAGGAATATTTTGCCGGTGCAGTGCCTGCTCATACTCCGCCGCATTAACCCGGTTACGCAATAAAATAATTATGTCCTGGTATTTTATGTTGCGTACTTTTCCATTTTCATAAACAGGTTTCCTGTTGCTTATTAAAGTTTTAATTTTGTTTGCAATTGTTTCGGCTTCGAGCTGGTGTGCACTAATCGTTTCACCTTTAGCAGCCATTAACGGGTTGCGAAAAGAACGGTCAGCCGGTTTTTCTTCTTCCATTTGCGGGTAGTTAAGCACACAAACTTCACCCGGCAGGTTTGTCAACTGGGTCTGGTGTACCGGAAATTCAGAAATTATCTGATTGAATGGTTCAGTTGAAAAAATTCTGTTAACAAAATTAATAATTGCCGGGGATGATCGCCAGGATGCATTCAATTGTATACGTTCAGCCGAAAACTGCTGTTCAATATAATTACCTGCTATCGGGAATAATTTTGGTTCAGCACGTCTGAAACGGTAAATGGATTGCTTGGTATCGCCTACCAGTAATACGCTACGGCTTTCGTCTGTGCTGTTCGTTTCGCTAAACTCATCGATAAGGGGTTGTAACAAACGCCATTGAACGGGGTTGGTATCCTGGAATTCATCGATAAGCAGGTGGTTTATACGTGCATCAAGTTTGTATTGTATCCAGTGTGCATGTCGGCTTTTTGTTAGCAGGTAGTATGTTTTCCATTCCAGGTCGGTAAAGTCAAGCAAGCGTAAATCTGTTTTTATAGTCTGATATAACTCAAGATATTTCTCACCAGCAATATACCAGTGTCTGTTTACCTGAAAGCTCCTGTGTAATTTTAGTTTATCGTCGACGGCTAAAATCTGCTGACATATTTTATCGCGTAGCAGTAAGAAATCATCCGCTTCTGTTCCTGAAAACAAAGCTTGTACAGCTTTTGCTATTTTTATGCTTCATGTCGGGGCTAGCCATCGACGCCGAGGCTGGTTCATTACCCAATACCTCAAAGCTAAATAACAACCTTTCACAGGCAGAAAATTGTATCCGGACGGTCAAAACCCCGATCCGTCCGATAGCCACCGCGGCCATGGCCAGTAAGATAGCTCTTGCTCTACCCCAAGCAACCGTAAAACTGCTGAAAAAAATCGACCGGGCTATTTGGGTGTCGCGTGCGGCGTTGTTGCCCCTCACGCTGATCCCGAAGGTGAATATAGTGGCCAAACCCATAAGAAGAGCGCTGACCGTTTTATACAACAAACTGCATCCTGTGCTGAAAAAAGCCGAGAAATTTGCCAAAAAAGTCGAATCGATCCGCAAAAAGGTGCAGAAGTTAAGCAAGGTGCTATCCATTCTCAACACAGGACTGAGCGTCCTCCGATAT
>JALTLP010000174.1 GCA_027001895.1 Chromatiales bacterium
CTGTTTTATCGGTTGCACCACCTTCGCCATCCAGGTTGTTATAGTGCATTTCACCGTAACCTCCGACCATTGTTTTGCTGCTCCCATGCTGCATTTTAGAATTGTTGGCTGATTCAACGGCTTCAGTCGTTGCATCGAGCTGGGCTTTGAGTTCGTTAATTTGTTGTTGCAAACTGGCTTCAGCGCCGCTGGCAGTAAATGGCAGAGTTAATAAAACCGTGGCTGCAAGTACGGGGATTGTGTTAATACGCATAAGATTCCTCATATTTTTTGTTACGAAATTAAGATGGGCAGAACTATATATAATTCATAATCTAAATGCAAATCATTCTCAATTAGATTTAATCCTGTTTCAGCGTCGGGAAACTTCAGTGAATATTTTTACAATATTGGTATGGCCTTGTGTCTCATGCGATAGCGTTGAATATCGCATTTATGCGGCTGTTCTAGTATCCTGTCGCGGATGATAGTAGAAGAAAATAATGCAATAAACACACGATTCAGGGGGTTTTTACCTGTTGTCGTTGACGTCGAGACAGGCGGTTTTAATGCTAATAAGCATGCCTTATTAGAAATTGCAGCGGTTCCTATTTTATTAAAAAACGATGGTACCGCTGGCATGGGTAAGACCATATCCTGCCATGTTGAACCCTTTCCCGGTTCGGTTATGGAAGAAGAGGCTCTGCAATTTACAGGAATCGACCCTTATAACCCCTTTCGTATGGCAATGCAGGAAAACGAGGCTTTAGAACATATTTTTGAGCCTATTCGCCAGTTAATTAAAACCACTAAATGCACACGCGCCATCCTGGTAGGGCATAATCCGTTCTTTGATCTTGGCTTTATTAAAGCGGCTTCTGATCGCTGCAAAATAAAGAAAAATCCGTTTCACCAGTTCAGTACCTTTGACACAGCTACCCTCGGTGGCCTGGCTTATGGTCAAACGGTGCTGGCCAAGGCAGGTAAGGCCGCTGGTATTGAATGGGATAATAGTGAGGCGCATTCAGCTATTTACGATACTGAAAAAACAGCCGAGCTGTTTTGTAAAATTGTCAATACCTGGGACAGTGCTTTTAAACCAGCGCAGGTTGAAGGTTAAGTTTTTAGCAGTTTTTTGCCCGCTGCAGCGCAGCTTAATTGTATTTTTGTTTCGCCTCGCGCTAACGCGCTGCAGGCGCGAGAGCCTGCTTACATTTTTTTAGCGTTGAGGAAGACAATCTTATATAAAAAAATACTGACTAATAGATTTCCCTTTGCATGGGAATGACATTGTTAAAATTTCGGTTTCTAATAAATTTATTTGCTTATAGAAAAAGCACGCAGAGAAAAACTAAATTCATCGCCCTTTTCATTTACCTTTTGTATTTTTACCGGCAGGTATTCCAGCGTTGGTGCGCACCAGAATATAAACCGGCTTTTATCCTGCAAGGGTTTTGACTTAAGCTTAACAATATTAAATTCACCGAGTGGTGTTTCGATAAGTTCTTTGCCAACGACTTCAAGCTGATATTTTCGGCTATGCTTTTTAGTTGCGATATGATATTGCATGCTGGTTTTATTGTTTTGCAGGTCACGCATTATATTTAACTGAAAACTAAGCAGATCGTGAGTATTGGCTTTGAGTTTTTCAGATGTTTTTAAGTAGCTATTGGTAAGTTGTTTTTTATTCCAGTTAAAATCAAGTTGTATCTTTTCAATATTGTTTTTTTTATTTTTTTCCTGGATATACTGAACAGGTCGAATATTCTTACGGTTTATTATAACCTGGCTGGTTTCTTTGATTGTTTCATTAATTAGCAGTGCTGCAAAACCTTCGGGAATGGTGTCAGCCTGGTAAGTGGCGGTATTATTCTTAACAGATAAACGGCGTTTACTGACACCAAGGTCAATACCATTGTATTGAACATCGTATTCGGCATAAAAACCGGATTGTAGCAGGTTGGCGTAACTGGTCGACGGTAATAAAACAAACAGGAGCAGGCCTAATTTTTTTATCATTTGCTTAAAACCAAATAAGAATAGAGGTAAGTATTATGACTTAAATTGAATAAAAATGTTTAAAAAAATAGTAGCTGCTATTCAGCCTTTGTTCAGGTATAACGCGGCTTTAAATAAGGTGTAGTTTTGCAGCTTGTGGTAAAAGTTCTTTGCCGTCTTTGTAAACTTTATCGCCCAGCATTTTAACCCGGCCTTCAGCAAACCATTTAATGACCAGTGGGTAAATAATATGTTCTTCTTTATGCACGCGCTGTGCAAGTTCTTCGGCAGTGTCACCTTTATGAATAGGAACTTCGGCCTGTAATATAAGCGGCCCGGCATCGAGTTCGGGGATCACAAAGTGTACGCTTGCACCGTGGTGAGTATCACCGGCATCAAGCACTCGCTGGTGGGTATTGAGGCCCTGGTATTTGGGTAACAGGGAAGGGTGGATATTAATAAGTTTACCGTGGTAGTGGTTTACAAAGTCGTCGGAAAGTATTCGCATAAAACCGGCCAACACAACAAGGTCAGGCTGGTGTGTATCTATCTTTTTTTGTAGTTCTATATCATACTGTTCGCGACTACCATACGTATCTTCCAGTGTAATGGCTTTTATGCCAGCTTGCTCGGCACGTTGCAGACCGTAAGCGTTACTTTTATTACTGATAACGGCAACAACTTCGGCATCCATTTCATCGTCATGAATATTGTCGATAATGGCTTGCAGGTTGCTGCCATTTCCGGAAATAAGAACAACAATGCGTAACATGGTTTATTAATTAAAGGATAACGTGCGGTGTTTGCTGGTCGCTGGCTTCAATGCTACCGATGATGCTGGTTTGAATGCCTTGCTCATTCAGTAGTTTAACCGCCGCATCAACATCGGCCGGGTTCAGAACCGCCACCATACCAATGCCACAGTTAAAGGTACGATGCATTTCTTCTTTTTCGATATTACCTTTTTGTTGTAACCAGTCGAAAATTGCTGGCATGTTCCAGCTACTGGTATCAATTTTTGCCTGTGTGTTGTCTGGCATTACCCGCGGCAGGTTTTCCAGTAATCCGCCACCAGTAATATGTGCCAGTGCGTGGATATCAATTTGTTCATGCAGGGCCAGTAAGGGCTTAACATAAATCTGGGTTGGTGCTAAAAGTTTGTCACCCAGTGTCGCGCCGTCAAATGGTTCGTTTAAATCTGCGCTGGCTACTTCGATAACCTTACGAATTAAAGAATAGCCGTTTGAATGCGGGCCGGAGGAGGCCAGACCAAGCAGCACATCGCCGGCTTTTACTTTTTCACCGGTAATAACTTTGCTTTTTTCAACCACGCCGACGCAAAAACCAGCCAGGTCATAATCTTCTGCGTTATACATGCCGGGCATTTCGGCGGTTTCACCGCCAATGAGTGCAGCGCCGGATTGTAAACAACCGTCTGCGATACCTTTAATTACACTTTCGGCTGTTTCGATATCGAGCTTGCCGGTTGCGTAGTAGTCGAGAAAGAACAGTGGCTCGGCTCCCTGTACGATAAGGTCATTGACACACATCGCTACCAGGTCAATACCAATGGTATCGTGTTTGTTCATTTCCAGCGCCAGTTTTAGTTTGGTACCAACTCCGTCCGTGCCAGACACCAGTAACGGTGACTGGTATTTTTGTGGAATTTCAAATAACGCACCAAAACCACCAAGCCCATCGACAACGCCGCTACGTTTTGTGCGAGCAGCATGGGGTTTAATATGGTCTATCAGCTTGTTACCGGCATCAATGTCGACGCCGGCATCTTTGTAGTTCAGGGAAGTGCCTGTTTGGGTATCAGAATTTGAAACATCGTGAGACAATGGTTTGCTCCAGTCTTAAAGTATTGGCAAGATGGGATGAATGCCCGTCTTTATTTGCGATTTCAATGCATAATTCGCCATTGTATCAACTTGGCTTAAGACTGGATACTCTATTAGAATGGTTTTTAGCTAAATTGCAATTTGATAACGAGCAGGGGAAAAACGTTGCAAGGAAAAAAATGTAGTATCTGGCAGTTTTCAGAAATAATCGCAATGATGTTGGTTTTATTAAGTATGGTATTGCCTGGTCAGATGGCATTGGCAGCCCAGGTCACGGATTTATATGATGCAGAAATTCCGGTGTATAGCCAGAGTCGAGCAGACCGACATGATGCAATAAAGCAGGCCTTTGCGGAAGTTCTGGTACGGGTGTCCGGGCAGCAGGATGTGGTATTGGCATTGCCTCCCCTGATTGAAACCGATGCAGTGCCGTTAAAGAAAACCCCTAACCAGCAACAACCTAATCTGGTTCTGGTGGGCAAGACTCAGGAAATCGCATCGGCGCTGGACAGGGCGACGTCATATGTAAAACAGTTTCGTTACCAGAAGCCGACAGGTCGGCCACATATAGACTGGGGGATTAAAACTGCCGGTGATAAAAAGCATGACAAGCCTGCTCGGCAGGTTATCTGGTTGCGCTTTAATAAAAAGAAAGTAAATAGCTTGTTGCATAAAGCCGGCTTGCCGGTTTGGGGTAAAACCCGACCTTCTGTTTTAGTTTGGATGGTTATCGAAAGCCATGGCAAGCGTTATCTGTTATCAAACTCGATTAAAAGCACCACCCGTGAAAAAATTGAGAAGCATGCAAAATTATATGGTTTGCCAATTCGCTTTCCACTGATGGATCTGGCTGACCGGGCAAATATATCAACCCGTGACGTGTGGGCAAATTTTGAAGACCGTATCATGGAAGC
>JALTLP010000175.1 GCA_027001895.1 Chromatiales bacterium
CCGATGGATAATTATTTATCCTGTTACCATGCTGGCTGAATACCTTGTTATGCTCTGCTTTGCGCGTTACCCTTGCCACGTCGCGCAGGTATACCGGCTTGCCCTGATGCACACCGACAATTAAATCCTGCAACTCTTCGGTAGACGACAAAAACTTGCCCGCCTGTACCGCCAGTTCTTTATTTTTTGAAACGGTGTAACCAATGGGCTGAGTTACATTGCTTAACGTTAATGCCTGGCGTAACTCGGTAATCGACAGGTTATAACTTGCCAGTGCCGTACTGTTAAGTTCGACATAGACGATATCCTTTGCGCCACCAATAGTATAAATATCGCGTGTACCCTTAACCCGTTTTAATTCTGCTTCTATCGAATGAGCTACCTTTAATAAATCATAGCTGCCCGTGTTTTCATTTTCTGACCAGAGGGTAAGCGATACAATCGGCACATCGTCGATACCTTTAGGTTTTATTAAAGGTGTTCCTACGCCAAGATTTTTGGGTAACCAGTCCTGCTTTGAATACAGGGCATTGTATAAGCGTACTATTGCCTGGGTACGATCTTCACCCACTCTGAACTGAATGGTTAAAATAGACATGCCCGGGTGCGAAACAGAATAAATATGTTTAACCCCTTCAAGCTCGGAAAGAATCTGTTCTGCCGGTGAACTGACCAGATGTTCCACTTCTTTGGCAGAGGCACCATAAAAAGGTATAAAAACATTGGCAAAGGTTACATTAATCTGTGGTTCTTCTTCCCGGGGGGTCACGCTGATAGCAAACAGACCCAGTAAAAACCCTACCAGAGCAATAAGCGGTGTAATTTCTGAAAGCAGGAAAAGTTTTGCAATACGCCCGGATATTCCCAATGCCGGTTTGTCATTTAACTCCGGCATTAGTGTGTCTCTTTATTATTTTGTTGTTTAATCAGACTGGCGGCCTTAACCGGGTCAAGTAAAACCTGTTCGCCTTCCGATAAACCGGCAAGTATTTCTATCCTGTTGTCTGTAAGCTTATGACCGGGGCGAACCTGACGAAAGCTTATCAAACCTTTTGTATTTTGCACATATACCGCGGTGACTTCACCTCGCTGAGTGACTGCGGCCTGTGGAATAACAAAACTTGTGTCCTCACCAATAACAAAACTCGCCTTGGTATACATGCCCGGATAAACCTTGTAGTCACCACGAGGAAGGTGTAACCGGGTAGCAAAAGTATGACTCATCGGATCCGCGTAAGGGCTTATCGACATTGAAGTTACCTTTACTTCTGTATTACGTTGACTGCCCAGCGAAATTGTCGCCTGTTTATACTGCCTGACCTGGTGAATAAGTGACTGCGGAAGTTCAACCGAAGCCCGTAAAATTTCAAGTGACAGGCCGGTCATTAATTTCTGTCCAATATTTGCCAGCTCTCCCACCTCGACATGGCGCTTAACCACGATTCCGCTGTACGGTGCCCGTATTACGGTGTTTTCCAGTGCTTCGCGTGCCTGGTCGAGGGCGGCCTTTGCGCTTTTAAGCCTGGCATCCGCTTTGTCGAGCACCGATTTCGCCACCAGCTTCCGGGCATAAATTTCCTGGGTACGTTTATACGATGAGCTCGCCTCGTCAAACTGTGCCTGTGCAGATTTAACCGCAGCACGCTGATCCCTGTCACGAAAGCGCACCAGCACATCGCCTTTTTTTACATAATCATCAACATCATAGGGTAATTCAATAATTCTGCCACGCACCTGTGATGCAACCGTTGCCTGCCTGACGGCCTCAATTTTTGCATCAAGAACCCGGATAGCCGGAATCTTTTCCAGTTGTACTTTATAAGACTGTAATTTATCCCCGGCATGTACGCTTTGCATACCCGGATACACGACAATAACAATGTTCAGTACAAGCAGGTACGAAATAAGTTTTTTCAGATGCATAATCAGGCTCTTGTAGGTAGGAAATAAACTATATTAATAGTCTATCATATTCCTTATTCTGAAAAATTCAATGTTTGATTTGCTGATAATTTACACCTGTGGTTACAGGTTTTGTAACTTTAGTTTGTTGTCTTCAGCGTAGCGGCACATCGTGATAAGCACTTCGAGTTCTTCAGGTACACGGCTGTAATCTGCCTGCTTAACCAGCTCGTCCAGCATGGCTGCCTGTCGTGAAATATTTGGCAGGCCAAAACTTGCAGCAGAACCTTTAAGCTTGTGGGTTATCTCTTTAAACTTATGCCAGTCTTCGTTGTTTAGCGCGACAACAAGTTGCTGTACCTGATCCTGAAGCTTATCAATAAACCTCAGGCGCAATGCTTCAAGCTCTGAATCCATTTCCGTTTCGTCAACTGAGAATGGCGGTTGCTCATCGACTATCGGTACTGGTAATTCTGCTGCATCAAGATATTGTTCAAGCACCCGATAAAATTCGTCCCGATCAACCGGCTTGGACAAAAACCCGCTACAACCGGCCTGCTGGCAACGCTGGCGATCTTCTTTCATTGCATTCGCCGTTAATGCAACGATTGGCGTTGTAATACCGCTTTCAATGATAAGCCGGGTTGCCTGTAAGCCATCCATTCCTGGCATTTGTATGTCCATAAGAATAAGGTCGTACTGGTTTTGTTTAGCCCGTTCAACCGCAGCATAACCATCAGCAGCAATATCCACGCTGGCACCGGTAATGGATATAAACAGTTTAAACAAGCCCTGGTTGTCCTCACTGTCTTCCGCCAGTAATATTTTTCCTGTTAACTTTGGAATTTCTGCAAGACCGGTTTCTTTTTCCCTGTACTGACTTAAGTCGGTTGCTTCGCTTGCCAACTCTGAAGAATTTACATCGCCGGTATTAATATTAAATGTTAACTTTGTACCCACCCCTTTTAAACTTTCAACATAAATATCTCCGCCCATTTTCAGTACCAGCTCTCTGGATATAAACAAACCTAACCCCGTACCACCATACTTTCGTGTTGTTGTTGAGTCGGCCTGTGCAAAGGGTTTAAACAATCTCTGAAGTTGTTCTGCTGTTATACCAACACCACTGTCTTCCACTGAAATCGCTATATTTTTATCAATCGCGCTGTAAGACACTGTTATTTTAACAAAGCCCCTGTCCGTAAACTTGATAGCATTACTGCACAGATTTAACAAAACCTGTTTTAAGCGAGTCGGATCTGTTTCAATAAATGCAGGAACAGGAAACTGGTAATCAACAATAAACTCAAGTCCTTTTTCCATTGCCTGCAACTGCATTAACTGGGTAACATCGTCAAACAGGTTGAACAGATTTGTTTTTATTAATTCAACTTCAAGATTGTTCGACTCAATTTTGGATAAATCAAGAATTTCATTTATTACTGCGAGCAAATGCCTGCCATTTTTTAATACAGTTTGTAACTGTCTTTCATCATAGCTACCGGCATTCTGTGCCAGCATGGATTCTGAATAGCCAATGATAGCCGTTAACGGTGTTCTTATTTCGTGACTCATATTGGCAAGAAACGCACTTTTTGCCTTGTTAGCAGACTCAGCATTCATTTTTTCGATTAATGCCTTGTGCTGTAAACTTTCTGCTTCTTTTCTTTCGGTAATATCCTGCAATACACCAAACAAGGTAACACCATAGTGCCTGTCTACTTCGACTTCAGCAATCACAGAGATAAATCGCTTTTGCCGGTCACTTCTTGTTATTTCAAGTTCTACTTCAAATGCATTCTGATTTTTTATTGCATCCAGGTATAAATTATATAATTGCCTGCGTTGCTGCACATCAAGCAGACGTAAAAGGCTTCTTAAACTGACTCTTTTATCATGCTCAAAGCCCAGTATATTGTAGGCTTCTTCGGAAATATTCAGATGGGTATCGTAACTTGCAATATCCCAGTGCCCCATATGCGCGATTCGTTGAGCCAGCTCAAGCCTGCCGGTTCTTTCCCTGACACGCTGTTCCAGTGTTTCGTTCAGAGCTATTAATTTATCTATCGCATCATCATTCGACTCTATACTTTTTCGTAAACGCCGCATCATGATATTAAAACTACTGGCAAGAAAACCTATTTCATCGTTATATTTTACTTTAACTTCCTTTTCGAGATCACCATCCGTTATTCTTTCTGCGCCTTTAATCAGTTCCCGGATAGGCTGCATTGCGTTGTATTTAAAAACGATATAAATAAATATACTCAGAATTAAAATGATAAAGATACTGTTTTCAAGTTGCCTGACCAGATCATTTCTTGCAATTTCAAATAATCTCGACTGGTCAATGCCTATTACAATTTCTGCAATTTTTTTATTTTCAAAATTTACCGGGAATGTTGCGCGACTTACATTCGCATTACTGTTTATTTTTTCAACCACCTGCAATATATCATCCTGCTTGCCTGACTCAAGTGCAGCAATAACATACCTGTTTTCCTTATTTATAAAATAGGACAGGGGTAATGATTTGTCTGAAAGAATTATACCGTAGACAATATCTTCGACCAGTGAAATACTGGAGGTGTAATTATTAAGTGTAATATAGTCGCTGGAAAGGATTGCTTCCTGGCTTACTTTCGCAAGAAACTGACTGTTTGCTTTAGCCTGTTTTATCAGGTTGTTGCGCGCCTGTCTTTTATTTTCGAGGTACGAAAAATAGGCCGTCATGCCCATCGTAATTGACAAAACAACAACTA
>JALTLP010000176.1 GCA_027001895.1 Chromatiales bacterium
ACTTTAACCTGGTTGCTGGTGCAGGGAGCACCAGGATAGAAAGTTCTAAAAACGTGAAAATTATTCTAAATAATGTTTTCACAATTTCCAATACTGACTCAACGCCTACCGACAAACAAACGACAGGTTATATTTATAGTTACTTTAATTTAGAAGACATTGATCTCACTCTAGGGGTGACTAATGAAGATATAGACAGCGAAAAACAACTAAATCATATCGATGAACTCAACCCTAAATTCGGATTTAGTTATAATATAAGCAAACAATTTCGCCTTCGACTTGCAGCATTTAATACGATAAAACGGGCACTTGTTTCTAATCAAACACTTGAACCAACGCAACTTGCTGGCTTTAACCAATTTTATGACGATCTAAACACCACCAAAGCCAAGGTGAAAGGTCTTGCCTTGGATTATATCAATACTCGAAATGTCTCATCAGGGTTAGAAATTCTCAATAGAGACATAGAAATTCCTCGTTCTAGTGGTTCCCCTGCTAAATTAATTTTTGAGAATCTTGATGAAAAATTATATTCATTTTATCTGAACTGGGTACTTTCAAATAGTTATCAAGTTAACATTAAGTATAAACAACAAAATTACACTTATACAGATTTACAAACGCGAGATAGTAAACTTGAAGAACTACCTCTTACTCTAAAATACATAAACTCCAATGGTTTTTACTCTCAATTAAGATATACCAGAATCAAACAAAATATTAAATTTGTTACCAGTAGTAGTGCCAGCTTCAAAGAAACCAATTTTGGAATAGCTGACTTGTCAATTGGTTATAAACTGCCTGGTCGTGCAGGCAAAATATATTTCACAATAAACAATCTGCAAGACAGAAACTTTATGTACCAGGATGGGTATGAATACGGTGCTGATGACTTTAATGTTGTTACAAACTACTTACCGGAAAGAACAACCACTTTAGGACTTATAATACATTTTTAAACAAACGGAGGATATACCACATGAAAATAAAAATAACAGGCCTACTTGTACTTTTTATGGCTTTATTAACAACCGGCTGTACTCGTATAGATATTGATAAAAAAGATGTTGTCAAAAACAAACCTGATAATAGTCAGGTGAACTTTGGTACTGTCTCAAAAGATGTCTTTAAAGCACTGGACACCAAAGGTGATCGTGCTGTTATTGGAACAATTGGCAAAGATGGCCAGTTAGCCTTTTACGGCCAAACAGGAAATAAATTCAGATTTCCTGAAGGCAAGGGTGAACCAAAAGGTAAGGGTAAATTACTTAAAAAGATTACCATTGAAGTTTACCAAAACAGTCCTGAATGTTTTCTAATCCGTCCTGGTGATGGTACAAGTTTCTGGTATCCCTGGGATTGCCCTAAATAATTAACTTGTAAGATAAGACAAACCGGTGCAATTCTTCCTGCACCGGTTTTTTACATATAACGTGCTTTATCCCTTACTATAGCACGCCTCTTTTTTGACAGCACCCCAAACGCCTACTAATATAAAGTAAATATATTAATAAATTGTATGATGATAACTCACATACACAATTAACAATTCAGGGGTACTCTTAAATTTTATACTGTCATTTCGACCGCAGGGAGAAATCTTATATTGATAAAGTATCCAACATCTCAAAGATAAAAAGATTTCTCCCTACGGTCGAAATGACAGCTAGCAATAGTTAACATAATAATTAATTTATCTTTTCTTAGACTGTAATTGATTTACCAACGAATATGAAACTACTCGATATACTTCACCCAAGAGAAATAGAAGATCGCTATTACCGTTTCTTTTTTGTTACGAACTACAGTTATTTTTTAGGTGTACTGATTCATTCATCATTTATCTACCTGTTTAGCTATATAAATAATGACTTCATGATGAAGTACAATATTATAAGCTCCCTGGTGTTTCTGACAGCCTTTATATTAAACCGCAAAACATGGCATCAACTGGCTTTATTACTGATCTTATTAGAAATCCCTCTGCATGCCAGTCTTGCAACTCATTTTGTTGGCTGGGACAGTGGCTTTTACGTTTACTTAATGGCTTTAATCCCGCTGGTTTGTTTTTACCCGAGCTGGTCGACACTTTTTAAAGTTGTATTGTGCTGCCTGGTTACCTTTTTTTCACTTGGTCTGAAATACTATTCGGTACTTTCACCTGCGGCTACACCGGTTTCCACCGAGGTAATGAATAACCTGTTTTATATGAACAACCTGTATTTCTACGTGGTACTGGTATTTTTATCATTATACTACGCGTTGGCCGATAACCGTGCCCATAATGAACTACAGCTTTCATACCAAAAAATTAACAAGCTTGCGCGCACCGACACGTTAACCGGCCTGTCGAACCGCCGCGATACGCTTGAACGTATTGAACTTGAAGCATTACGTTGTGAGCGCAAAAAATGTGAAATGGCAATTATTCTTGCCGATATTGATAACTTTAAAGAATTCAATGACCAGTATGGCCATGACTGTGGTGACTTTGTTCTGGTTGCTGTTGCTGATTCTATTGAAAACATGTTGCGACGAGATGACCACGTAGGTCGTTGGGGGGGTGAGGAGTTTATTATTATTCTTCCGGAAACATCCGCTGAAAAAGCAGCACAGGTTGTGGAAATGATTCGTCAGAACCTTGGCGCCAATCATTTTAACTACAAAGGTAACGAACACCATGTAACGATGACTTTCGGTGTCAGCATGTGTAACCACAATAAGGATATAGATAAAACAATTAAGGATGCAGACGCTGCAATGCTGCAAGGTAAAAAGAGTGGCAAAAACAAGGTTATCTTTGCCTGAGCGCTGTTAACCTGTAGATCGTATAAGCCCTGCTTACAAAAAAATCATGCTGCACGAAATTTTTCGTAACGTACCTTTACTTGAATATTTTTTATAGTATGGGGAATAGAATTTTTAAGACTGTCAGGGTTGCAACTAATAACAACGACAACCTCGTTTGTATCCGGGCGCGGTATAATCATATCAACGCCATCTATTTCCAACCACTTACCCGCTACGTCCATCGCATGGGAGAGATTTGACATTGTTAATCCTTTTTTCTTGGTTTAAGTAAGCATAGACAATGTAATAAATATTTCATGTGATCTATGCACATTTGGACTGTGCACTATTCACAATTTAAGAAAAAAACAAAATAAGCTGCAAAAGTACTGGAAATGCGACTAAACAGCCCACATGTTAAGCCTACAGATTGAATGGCTAATACCTTAGTATTTTACTTGGGTATTTAAAACATCGCCAATTTATATTAGAATTAGCTGATTCACATTTTTACTAATTAAAGAGGTCTCTATGGACGTATTAGAACGTATCGACAAAATTGTAAAAGATAACCCCGTGGTTATTTTTATGAAGGGCACCCCACAGCTTCCACAATGTGGGTTTTCCAGCCGTACAGCAGAGGCATTAATGGCTTGCGGCAAAGAATTTGCCCACGTTAATGTATTGGCCGACCCGGAAATTTTTGAAAACCTGCCCCGCTACGCAGACTGGCCAACCTTCCCCCAGGTTTATATCAATGGCGAATTAATTGGTGGCTGTGATATTACCCTGGAAATGTTCCAGAAAGGCGAACTGAAGCAAATGGTAGAAGCAGCAGCCGCTTAAATTTTTACTTTTCTGATAAAAGCCCCGCTAATTTTAGTGGGGCTTTTTTTATGCTTATTTTCTATGTTAGTGAAGGCTTGTAATTACAAACAGCCAAATGCTGGCCAAAATTCCCTGTTGAAATTTGCCAATGTGCTAATAATCGCATACAGTTACGCAATAAAATCATTGTCTTAGCAACACATGAGAGACCCATGCTGATTATAAAAAAATTAAAATCACTCTTTCTGGTTACTTCTATTGCGCTTGCTGCGGCGAGTTGCGCATCGGTTAATGGCCCGTCTCCAGATCATGACCCGTTTGAATCTTACAACCGCGCCATGTTCCAGTTTAATGATGCGGTAGACCGCAACGTACTCAAGCCGGTGGCGGCGGCCTATAAAGATTATGTGCCCAGCCCGGTGCGTTCCGGTATATCCAATTTTTTTAGTAACCTCGGTGATATTCTGGTTGTATTAAATGATCTGCTACAGGGTAAATTTGCTCAGGCTCGTGACGATTCACTGCGCTTTTTTGTAAACACCGTTTTTGGTGTCTTTGGTATTTTTGATGTTGCAACCCATATGGAACTTCCCAAGCACCACGAAGACTTTGGCCAAACGCTGGGAACCTGGGGCATAAGCGATGGCCCCTACCTTGTATTACCCTTTCTTGGTCCAAGTTCGTTGCGCGACACGGCCGGCTTGCTGGTCGATGCCCAGGTCGACCCTATCTATGATATTAGCGATACCGAAGCCCGCTATGCAACTATCGGCTTAAAAGCGGTCGATACCCGGGCTGATTTACTCGGCGCGTCCAAGGTGCTCGATCAGGCTGCTTTCGACCGTTATGCCTTTTTGCGAGACGCTTATTTACAGCGCCGTAAACACCTTGTTTATGACGGCAACCCGCCTCAGGATGAAAATTCAAAGCCGGTTGCACCGACTAACTCAGAAGAAGACCAGTTACTGGAAGATGATCTGGAAAAAGCATTACAATAAGCGCCTCTTTTAACTTCTGGCATCACAATAACTTGTCAATTTTCCTCAGGAACCACCCGCTATGCTAGCGCAGCTTCTTTACCCGTCTTTAGCCATTATCGGTGGCTTTTTCGTGCTTGTTTGGGGAGCAGACCGCTTTGTGCTTGGTGGCGCGGCCACCGCAAGATGCCTCGGGGTATCACCCTTAATTATCGGCCTTACCATTATTGGTTTTGGCACCTCGGCACCGGAAATGCTGGTATCGGCTGTTGCTGCATTTGAAGGCACCCCCAACCTTGCCATTGGTAATGCGATTGGTTCAAATATAACCAATATTGCGCTGGTGCTAGGCAGTACCGCATTGGTCACGCCGCTGATGGTGGAATCACAAATCCTTAAACGCGAATACCCGATTATGTTTATGGTCATGCTGCTGGCCCTTGGCATGATGTGGGACCTGAAACTGGGCATGGTTGACGGTATTATTCTGCTGGTTGGCCTGCTTTTGATAATGGGCTGGATGGTGCAAATTGGCCTCAATGAAAACAACCAGCATAAAAAACATAAACAAATAGAATCTGAGCAAGACCCTCTCGAAGACGAATTTGAATCTGAAATCCCCAAAATGTCCCTTGGGCTGGCGCTATTCTGGCTGGTTTTTGGTTTTGCGCTCTTAATTATAAGTTCAAAGGTGCTGGTCTGGGGCGCAGTCGAAGTTGCGCATTATTTCGATGTAAGCGACCTGGTGATTGGCCTGACCATTGTTGCCCTGGGCACCAGCCTGCCCGAACTGGCCGCAACCATGACCAGTGCACTTAAAGGCGAGCACGATCTGGCCATTGGTAATATTATTGGTTCCAACATTTTTAACCTGCTGGCGGTTATTGGTATCCCCGCGGTTATCACCCCCATCGAATTGCAGGAAAATGTGCTACAACGTGACTTTTTTAGCATGATAGGCATCAGCCTTGGACTCTTTGCCATGGCCTACGGGTTTAAAGGTAACGGCCGGATTAACCGCGTCGAAGGCCTTATACTGTTAAGCGCTTATATTGGCTACATGACATGGATATACTTTAGCGCCACCCTGGTTTGAAGATAAACGCAAATAAACGTATCCTGACACATTCAGCAGGAGCAGGACTTAAATGAAACTAAACAACCTAACAATCGGCAACGACCAGCCCTTTTTTGTTATTGCTGGCCCCTGCGTGATTGAAAACGAAAAACTGATACTTGAAACCGCCAGCAGCCTGAAAGAAATAAGCGAATCGCTTGGTATCGGGCTGGTTTTCAAGTCTTCGTTTGATAAAGCCAACCGTTCCTCGCTGGACAGCTTTCGCGGCCCCGGCATGGAACAGGGTCTGCGCATACTGGAAAAAGTAAAAACCGACATTGGCCTGCCCGTTTTAACCGATGTACATGAAGACACCCCGCTCAACGAAGTTGCCAGCGTGGTCGATGTTATGCAAACCCCGGCCTTCTTAGCCCGACAAACCAACTTTATTCTTAACGTAGCGAAACAGGGTATTCCGGTTAATATAAAAAAAGGCCAGTTTATGGCACCCTGGGATATGCAAAACGTGGTCGACAAGGCCAAAAGCACCGGCAACGACAATATAATGGTATGCGACCGAGGTACCAGCTTTGGTTACAACACCTTAATTTCCGATATGCGCGGTCTGGCCGTAATGCGCCGCACCGCTTGCCCGGTTATCTTTGATGCCACCCATTCGGTACAACAACCCGGCGGCCTGGGTAACAAGTCTGGTGGCGACCGAACCATGGTGCCATTACTGGCTCGCTCGGCCATTGCTGCCGGTATTGCCGGTGTGTTTATGGAAGTGCATCCCGACCCGGACAACGCCTTAAGTGACGGCCCTAATATGATGCCACTCGACAAAGTCGCCAGCTTGCTTGGTCAGTTACAACAGATCGACAAGGTGATTAAGGCCGCCGACACGCTTTTAGAAGACGAGCTGTAAACATGGCCAACAAGTTTAATGACAAAGACATTCTTCAGCTTGCACAGCAGACCATTGATATTGAATGCAATGAATTGCAGCATTTAAAAACACGCCTCGACAACTCTTTTGCCCAGGCAGTTAATGCCATTAACAATGCCAGCGGTAAATGCATCTTAATTGGTATGGGCAAGTCCGGCATTATTGCCAGTAAAATTGCCGCCTCGTTAGCCAGCACTGGCATTGCCAGTTTTTTTATTCATCCCGGTGAAGCCTTTCACGGTGACCTCGGTATGATAGAAGCCGATGACATTGTTATCCTGTTATCCAACTCCGGCGAAACCGATGAAATTTTAAAAATCATGCCATACTTAATAAAGCATGGTAACAAAACCATTTCGATTACCGGCAACCCCGAGTCGACTCTGGCCAAAAACACCACCATCCATATCGATGGTTCAGTTTCCAAAGAAGCCTGCCCAATTGGTCTGGCACCCACTTCATCTACAACGGTTGCACTGGTTATTGGCGATGCGTTTGTTACAACCCTGGTAAAACTCAGAGACTTTCAGGCAGAAAATTTTGCGCTGTACCATCCCGGCGGAGCGCTCGGTAAAAAACTGCTAACCCAGGTAAAAGATATTATGCGTACCGATGCACTACCAACCTGTAGCGAAGACGACGACATTACCCACGTAGTGCATACGGTTTCACAGTCACGGCTAGGACTGGTTGTTGTACAAACAGGTGATAATAAAATAAAAGGCATTATTACCGACGGTGATATTCGCCGGGCAATGGAATCTAACAAGGAAAAGTTTTTTCAACTTTATGCACGAGATTTATATACCCTGAACCCCAAAACAATCGAGCCGACCATTATGGTGTCTGCCGCAGAAAAAATTATGTTCGATAACAAAATTACCAGCGTACTCGTTGCCGAAAATAATGAACTAAAAGGTATCCTGCAACTTTACCAGCTTAAAAGTAATTAACCGGCCTTTTGTTTTTTCACCATGTCCGCCCTGCCCTTTAAACAACCACCGAAAAATTTATGCCTGTTAAGACTATCTGCCATTGGTGATATTTGTCATACCTTACCTGTTGTTCGCACCTTACAGAAAAACTGGCCACAAACTAAACTGACCTGGATTATCGGCAAAACCGAGTATCAACTGGTCAACGAAATTGAAGGAATTGATTTTATTGTTTTTGATAAGACAAAAGGAATAAAAGCGTATCGGCAAATATACAAACAGCTAAAAAACCGGTCATTCGATGCGTTGTTGCATATGCAAATGTCATTTCGCACCAGCTTAATCAACCTGATGGTTAAAACAAATATCAAACTGGGCTTTGACAAACAACGCGCAAAGGATATGCAATGGTTGTTTACGAATTACAAAATACCTTACAAGGCACAGCAACATGTTATCGACAGTTTTTTTGGGTTTAGTGAAACGCTCGGCATTGCCGAGCACCTGTACCAGTGGGATATACCGACAGACTCAGTCAGTTTAGAAACATTATTGACTGACACAAATATTAAACTCGATATTAACCAGCCCTATATTGTTATCAGCCCCTGTTCCAGCATGGCTTACCGCAACTGGAATGCCGAAGGATACGCCGCCGTTGCGGATGCCATTGCCCAACAATACAGGTTGCCGGTTGTATTAACCGGCGGTTCGTCCAATATCGAACGTGCCATGGCCGAAACCATTTGCTGGCGTGCAAAATCACCGCTTATAAACCTGGTGGGCAAAACAGCTTTAAAACAATTATTACTGCTGTTAAAACAGGCGCACTGTGTTATCAGCCCGGACTCGGGCCCGGCGCATATGGCCACCGCCGTTAACACCCCGGTTATTGGCCTGTATGCCTGCACCAACCCGGATCGGGCGCGACCCTATCTTAGCGAGCAATGGCTGGTAAACCGTTACCCACAGGCCATCGAGAAAAAATTCAGCCGCCCAGTCGAATCCGTTAACTGGGGCACCCGGGTACGTGATAGCTGGGCAATGGAACTGATTAAAGTGGAAGATGTAATAACGAAGTTTAAGCAATTTATGCAGGCAAACCCTGTATAATACGCCGTACATAATTTATAAAAAAACCATGCTGGACTTAAAACATGAAAGAAATTCTTCAAAGGGCAAAAAAAATAAAACTGATTGTCTTTGACGTTGACGGTGTACTCACCGATGGCAGTCTGTTCTACGGCGACCAGGGCGAAGAATACAAGGCCTTTTATTCCAAAGACGGCCTCGGCATGAAATTACTGATGCGTACCGGTGTACAGATTGGCATTATCACTGCACGCAAGTCCCAACTGGTTAAACATCGTATGGATAGTCTCGGTATTGAACATCTTTATCAGGGTCGGCTCGACAAACTCAATGCCTTTGATGATCTGTTAAAAAAATTAAACCTCAGCTATGAACAAACTGCATTTGTGGGTGACGATGTGGTCGACCTGCCGGTTATGAACAAGGTCGGTTTATCCATTACCGTGGACGATGCCCACCCGCTGGTAAAAGAACAGGCTCACTGGCAAACACCGCTCCCCGGTGGGCGCGGTGCTGCGCGTAATGCCTGTGAACTTATCATGCAGGCACAGGGCACACTCGAAGAACAACTTAACTCGTTCTGATGAATCGGCTTGGTTATATTATTATCTTTATTATTGTTGTTGCGATTGCAGCAACGAGTAGCTGGCTATTAAACAAGGTTGAAGTGCAACCCTTTAGCCTGGTAAAGCCTCCCCGCCACGACATGGATTATTTTCTTACCAATTTTAATGCCACGGTAATGAATAAAAATGGCAAACCCCATTACATACTTAGCGGTACAAGGCTGGAACATTTCCCGGATGACAGCAGCATCGATATTACCGAACCAAAAATTAAACTTTTCAGGGAAAAACTCAGCCCCTGGTTTGTCGATGCAAAACTTGGCCGTGTGCTTAACAGGGGCGCACTGGTTTATTTAAACGGCAAGGTCACCATGCTACGCCCGGCAAGCAAGACCGAACCACGTGTTGACCTGACCACCAGTAACCTGACCATTCAAACCGACAAAGATTTTGCAGAAACCCGTGATGCTGTGCTTATTCGGGTTGCAAATCACCAGCTCAAAGCCACCGGGATGCGTGTATACTTGGACGATGGCCGGCTGGAATTATTATCAAAAGTAGAGGGGGTGTATCGTGTTACAAACTAAAACTATCGTAACGTTTATATTGTTATTACTGCCCTTAACCAGCTTTGCCTTATCCTCTGATCGCAACCAGCCGATTAAAATAAAGGCCGACAGTGTTTCGTTAAACGAAAAAACCGGTATCAGTGTCTATAAAGGTAATGTGGTGTTTACCCAGGGAAGCCTTATATTAAAAGGCAGCAAAGTTGTTATTCACCAGCCCGATGGCAAGGTGAGTAAAATTATTGTTACCGGCAAGCCCGCCCGTTTTCAACAGCAACAGGACAATGCAAAACAACTGGTAAAAGCCGAGGCGGGCAAAATGGAATTTATCACCCGCGATGAAAAAGTTTACCTTAGCCAGAATGCTTTTGTCGCACAGGGGGAGAACCTGCTCAAAGGTAATAAAATAGAATACAATACCCGTAACAGTACTGTTTCTGCAAAAGGCAAAGACAGCAATAACCGTGTAACCACCGTCATAGAGCCCGACAGTAAAATCCGGCCACAACAAGAATAAAACCAGTAAGTACGATTAAAAATATGGCCACTCTTAAAGCAAATCAGTTATCTAAAAGTTATAAAAAGCGTGAAACAGTAAAAAACGTCAGCCTGCAAATGTCCAGTGGTGAAGTGGTTGGCCTGCTCGGGCCTAATGGCGCCGGGAAAACCACCTCGTTTTACATGGTAGTCGGCCTGATTAAATCAGACGCTGGCAAAATTGAGCTCGATGGTCAGGATATTACCGACTTGCCGATGCACCTGCGCGCACGACGCGGCATTGGCTATCTGCCACAGGAAGCCTCAATATTTCGGAAATTGTCGGTTGCTGACAATATTCTGGCAATCCTGCAAACCCGTGACGATCTGGCCCCTTTTCAACAGGAACAAAAACTCGAAGAACTGCTTGATGAGCTGCATATAGGTCATATTCGCTCCAATATGGGCATGAGCCTGTCGGGCGGGGAACGCCGCCGGGTCGAAATTGCCCGTGCACTGGCCACCGAGCCGCGCTTTATCCTGCTGGACGAGCCTTTTGCCGGGGTCGACCCGATTTCCATCCTGGATATTCAGAATATTATCTGCCATTTAAAAGAGCGGGATATTGGTGTTTTGATAACCGATCATAATGTTCGTGAAACGCTGGGGATCTGTCAGCGAGCCTATATTATGAATAATGGTGAAGTTATCGCCCAGGGTGATCCAGATCATTTACTCCAGGATAAACAGGTGCGTAAAGTCTACCTGGGTGAAAATTTCAAGTTATAATCAGTCTGTAATCTGATTAAAAATACGCTAGAATAACAGTATGCCGTTAACAAAATTGTCGTTTAATAATAATGTCCAGACATATTCGAATATCCCCGAATCCAGGCTACACATACTAATGCATTCTGGCGAAAGCCTTAACATATGAAACAAAGTTTACAACTGCGCCTGGGTCAGTCGCTAACGATGACCCCCCAACTCCAGCAGGCTATCCGGCTGCTGCAGCTTTCAACACTTGAACTTAGTACAGAAATCCAGGAAGCACTGGACTCCAACATGATGCTGGAAACGGTTGAAGACGATACTTCTGCGTCCGTATCAAATAATGAAGGCGAAACAGCGGCCACAGAAAAAGCCACAGCAGAAACCACCGATACAGAATCACCCGGCAGTGACACAGAAAACCTCGAAAGCAAGCTAAACGAAGATGCCACCATACCCGATGAACTCGAAGTTGATACGGTATGGGAAGATATTTATGACTCCATGTCACACCTGCCAACGGCCAGCAGTGCCCCAGCAGACAATTCAGAAATGGAAGTGGTTTCAATAACCGGCGAAAGCCTGCAGGAACACCTCGACTGGCAACGCGAACTGGCACCGTTTAGCAAAACCGATTCCATTATTGCTGCCGCCATCATTGATTCGGTGAATGAAGATGGTTTTCTGGGTTGCTCCATCGAAGAAATTCACCAGGGGCTGGTCGACGAATACGAAATCGAGCTCGACGAAGTTGCCGCTGTTCTCAAACAGGTACAAAATTTTGACCCACCCGGCGTTGCCGCACGCGATCTGAAAGAAAGCTTAATCCTTCAACTTGAACAACTGGACAACACCGTCGACGATCTGCAACATGCTCGTACCCTGGTCGAGCAGCACTTTGATCAGCTTGCTAATCGTGAATACGCTCAGATTATGAAGCAAATGAAATTGTCCGAGCCAGAGCTCAAGGATGTTATCGCCCTGGTGCAATCACTTAACCCGCGCCCAGGCAGCCACATTACCGCAAGTAATCCAGAATATATTGTGCCGGATGTTATTGTCAGCAAGAAAAAAGACAAGTGGGTGGTAGAACTCAACCCCGATGCCGCTCCCAAAATTCGTATTAACAGCCACTATGCCAGCCTGATAAAACAGGTTAATAGCAGCAGTGACAATGCCTATATGAAAAACCACCTGCAGGAAGCACGCTGGTTTATTAAAAGCCTGCAAAGCCGTAACGAAACCCTGTTAAAAGTTTCCACCAGCATTGTTAACCGTCAGGTAGGCTTTCTGGAACACGGCGAAGAAGCCATGAAAGCACTGGTACTGCACGATATCGCCGAAGAAGTGGATATGCACGAATCAACCATTTCCCGGGTTACAACAAAAAAATACATGCATACCCCTCGCGGTATCTTCGAATTAAAATACTTTTTCTCAAGCCATGTAAGCACAACCAGCGGTGGTGAATGTTCGGCCACGGCGATTCGCGCTTTACTGAAAAAGTTAATTGCAGCCGAGAACCACAGTAAACCATTGAGTGACAGCAAGCTGGCCGATATCCTGGCCGACCAGGGCATCAAGGTTGCCAGGCGCACGGTTGCAAAATACAGAGAATCTTTATCCATTCCTTCGTCTAACGAAAGAAAACAACTTACCTGACCTGCAAGCAGGCAGTTAGGTTAATTACCGTAGTCTAAAAAAGGAGACAACATATGCAATTAAATGTAAGTGGGCACCATGTTGATGTTACCGATTCGCTTCACAGCTATGTATCAACAAAATTTGATCGGCTCGAAAGGCATTTTGATCATATGACTAACGTAAATGTGATCCTGACCGTAGAAAAATTACGCCAGAAAGCGGAAGCTACCCTGCATTTAAGCGGTACCAGTGTGCATGCCGTATCTGAGGATAACGATATGTATGCCGCGATTGATTCTTTAACGGACAAGCTGGACAGACAAATTAAAAAACACAAGGAAAAAATCACCAACCACCATAAACAGTCTGGTCGGCAACAAAAACAGGTTGATGTTTCGGCTGGTGAAGAATAATTTTTCAATTTTAAAAACTGGAAAAATAATATTTACAAGGGCTATAATAGCGTCATGCAAGTGAGTGAGTTTATACAACCTGAACGTGTTCTTTGTAACGTTGATGCAAACAGCAAGAAGCGTGCTTTTGAAGCACTGAGTCAACTGATCTCCGAAGACTGTGAAGGTATTAGCGCTAACGACGTTTTTGACAGCCTGATAGCCAGAGAAAAGCTTGGCGGTACCGGTTTAGGTTATGGGGTAGCCATTCCCCACGGCCGTTTAAAAAACATAAACTCCACCCGTGGAGCGTTTATTAAGCTAAAAACCGGTATCGACTTCGACTCTATCGATAAAAAGCCTGTCGACCTGATGTTTGCCCTGCTCGTTCCGGAAAATGCCGAGGAAGAACACCTGCAAACGCTTGCGCTACTCGCCAATATGCTTAACGATGAAGCCTTACGCGATAAACTACGCCACGCTACCACCGCAGATGAAATTCAGGAAACACTCAACAACTGGCAAAAAACACACTAAGCCGCCAGACTCATGTCTACCATCACAGTCAACGATATTTTTAATTCTCACTGTGACAAACTCAAACTAAAATGGATTTGTAACCAGCAAACTGCCGGTCAAACCGTTATTCATACCGAACAACACCCCACCATATTCTTTATCGGCTTTCTCAATCTGGTTCGCCCCAATCAAATACAGGTTATTGGCAGAAAAGAAATTGAATACCTGAACCAGCTTGGCAAAAATTCCCTGAATGATGCCATCGAACATCTGTTTGCAGCAAAACCCTCGATGGTTATTGTTGCAAGAAATATAAAAGTTCCAGATGAAATCATCAAGCTCGCCGAAAAAACCAATACCGCATTAATTCAGGCGGCCAGCAACGGTAATCAGGTTATTGAACTGATACAGTTTTACCTTGCCGATAATTTAAGTGAGTATATTTCATTACATGGCGTTTTTATCGAAGTGCTGGGGGTGGGGGTATTGCTGTCCGGTGACAGCGGCATTGGCAAAAGTGAACTGGCGCTCGAACTGGTCTCGCGCGGTAACCGCCTGATTGCCGATGACATTATCGACTTTCGTAAAATCGCGCCTGACACGGTATCGGGCACCTGCCCGTCCATATTAAAAGACTTTATCGAAGTACGGGGGCTTGGAATACTCAATATCCGTGCAATGTTTGGTGATAATGCCTTGATTAATAGAAAAAAACTGAGTTTAATAATACACTTGCAAGTATTAAAAAATGCCCCCCCTACTGCCGTTGACAGGCTTGATGGTGGCCAGAAACACCGCACGATACTTGATGTTGAAATTCCGGAAATAACCCTGCCGGTTGCGGCCGGTCGCAGTCTTGCGGTTATTGTAGAGGCAGCCGTTCGGAACCATGTTTTAATAATCAACGGCTATACTGCCAGTGAAGACTTTATACAACGACAACAACAATACATAGACAATAAAACAGAACAGTAATGAACCTCATCATCGTCAGTGGACTATCCGGCTCGGGCAAGAGTATAGCCCTGCATCTTCTCGAAGATCTGGGTTATTACTGTATTGATAACCTGCCTATCAGCATGTTACCGGCGTTGATAAAAGAATTTAACAGCAAAAAATCATCGTCGGGTATGCAGGATATTGCCATTGGTATTGATGCCCGCAATATGCCGGATAGTTTAAATGAATTTGAATCCTGCCTGAAAGAACTTAAAGACAACAAGATAAGCTATAAGGTGTTTTATCTTGAAGCAAATGACGAATGCATTATCAAGCGCTACAGCGAAACCCGCCGCAAGCATCCGTTAAGCCTGCCCGATATGTCACTGGCAGAATCTATTGCACTGGAAAAAAAGTTGCTCGAACCGGTTGCCGACAGTGCCGATATTACCTTCGACACCAGCCAGACCAATGTTCACCAGTTACGTGAACGTATTAAAGAACGACTTATCACCGATAACAGTACAACGGTTTCGATACTGATAGAATCATTTGGTTTTAAACATGGTGCACCCATTAATGCCGATTTTGTTTTTGATGTGCGTTGCCTGAGCAACCCGCACTGGGTTGAAGAACTGCGGCCTCAAACCGGCAAGGACAAAGATGTTATTGAGTTTCTTGAATCCAGCAAAGATGTATCTGCAATGTATAACGACATTGTAAGCTTTCTGGAAAAATGGATACCCAGGTTTATTGCCGAGAATCGAAGTTATATGACCATTGCCATTGGCTGTACCGGTGGTCAACACCGTTCGGTATATTTAACTGAAAAAGTAGCCAGCACACTTAAAAAACAACTGCCCAATATTCTGGTTCGGCACCGGGAACTGGAATAACAGCTTTAGTGACAGCGAAACGGAACGATAAAGAATGAGTGTTGCGATTATCATTATTACCCACGGTACAATTGGCGAGTCTATATTACAGACAGCAACCGATATTATCGGCTCAGTTCCGATGCCGGTAAAAACTATCAGCGTTGGAATGGATTGTGATATAGAAACAGAAATAAAAAAAATAGACCAGCTTGCAAAAGAAATGTCGACCGGTGATGGTATATTAATTTTAACAGATCTCTTCGGTTCTACACCCAGCAACATTGCCAGTGCTATTAAAATACCGGACAGTGTTGTCGTTGCAGGATTAAACCTGCCAATGCTTATCCGGGTTATGAATTACTATATTCTTCCCCTTTACGAACTAACAGACAAGGCCACCGGTGGCGGCAAGGATGGTATCCTTGCCTGCTACCTTGATAGTCAAAATGAAACAAATTCAGATTAAAATTATAAACAAGCTTGGCCTGCATGCCCGGGCAGCCGCAAAATTTGTAACGCTTGCAAGTGAATACAACTGTGACGTACAGCTTGAACACAATTCAAAAAAAGTAAATGGTAAAAGCATTATGGGCGTTATGATGCTGGCAGCTTCAAATGGAACTGAATTAACACTGATAGCCGATGGAGAGGATGAACAACAGGCACTCGATGCACTTAGCAGCCTTGTAAATAATCGTTTTGATGAATCTGTCTGATTAACCGGTAATAAACGTTATGACTTTATGCCTGCATGGAACACGAATAACACCGGGGGTTGCTATCGGCCCGGTACATGTTATTCGCCAGCATGATTTTGAAGTTTCTGAACACAGTATTGAAGAACAGTATATCCCGGATGAAATTGCGCGATATAAAAAAGCCCTGTTGCATGCCAAAAACCACCTTGGACAGGTACTAAAAAATATTCCGGTTACAACCCCTACAGAAATTGTTTCATTTATAGATTCACACCTGCTGATGCTTAATGATGAAATGCTTTCTGATGCACCAGTCGAAATTATTACAAAAAATAAATGCAATGCAGAATGGGCGCTTAAAATACAGCGCGACAGCATTGTTGATGTATTTGATTCGATGGATGACGATTATCTTCGCACCCG
>JALTLP010000177.1 GCA_027001895.1 Chromatiales bacterium
ACCTTAAACAGTGGATTGCACAGCACTAGCCAGGCTTTCTTTATTCCTTATATATAGTCCTCGCATAACAAGCGTGTTAAACTGCGCGAAATCACAATAACTGCATGAATAATGATGACTGATAAAAAAAGACAATTAGAACAGGCGCTAAAAGAGCGTATTCTTATCCTTGATGGTGCTATGGGCACCATGATTCAGACCTATAAGCTTGGAGAGGCAGAATACCGGGGTGAACGCTTTGCTGATTACCCCAGTGACTTAAAGGGCAATAACGATTTACTGGTGTTGACCCAGCCAAAAATTATTCGTGATATTCATGCGGCCTACCTTGAAGCGGGTGCGGACATAATTGAAACCAACACGTTTAACGCCAATACCGTTTCGATGGCCGACTACGATATGCAGGAACTGGTTTACGAACTCAACTTTGAAGCTGCACGAATTGCGCGTGAAGCCTGCGATGAATTTTCTACGCCAGAAAAGCCACGTTTTGTTGCCGGGGTTCTTGGGCCAACAAACCGCACTGCATCACTCAGCCCAGATGTTAACAACCCTGGTTTTCGTAATATTAATTTTGATGATCTGCGTGAAACGTATCTGGAAGCAACCAAAGCATTGGTTGAAGGTGGCAGTGACATTATACTGGTCGAAACAGTCTTTGATACCTTAAATGCCAAAGCTGCGCTGTTTGCTATTGAAGAATTCTTTGAACAAACCGGTAGCCGCTTACCGATTATGATTTCCGGCACAATAACCGATGCATCGGGTCGCACCTTGTCGGGGCAAACCGCCGAAGCATTTTATAATTCATTGCGTCACGTTAAACCGATCAGTTTTGGTTTTAACTGTGCACTCGGTGCAACTGAGTTACGTCAGTATGTGGAAGAAATTGCCGGGATTGCTAACTGCCATATCAATACCCACCCTAATGCAGGCTTACCAAATGAGTTTGGTGAATACGATGAAACACCGGAAGAAATGGCTGCCGAGATTGAAGAGTGGGCGAAAAATGGCTTTATCAATATTATTGGTGGTTGTTGTGGTACCAGCCCGGCGTATATAAAAGCTATTGCCGATGCGGTTAGCAAGTATCCACCGCGTAAACCAAAAGAAGAAGATTATACGACACGCTTGTCCGGTTTAGAGCCATGTAATATCACTAAAGATTCTTTATTTGTTAATGTAGGTGAACGGACTAACGTAACTGGCTCGGCTAAATTTAAACGTCTTATCCTTGAAGAAAATTACGAAGAAGCTTTAAGTGTTGCACGTGAGCAAGTAGAGAATGGTGCACAGATTATCGACGTTAACATGGACGAAGGCATGTTAGACGGTCAGGCCGCCATGAAAACCTTTTTAAACCTGATTGCCAGTGAGCCGGATATCTCACGTGTGCCAGTGATGATCGATTCATCCAAGTGGCCCATTCTTGAAGAAGGCCTTAAGTGTATACAAGGCAAAGGGGTTGTTAACTCTATTAGCCTCAAAGAAGGTGAAGAAAACTTTATCAACCAGGCCAGGCTTTGTATGCGTTATGGTGCGGCGATTATTGTTATGGCGTTTGACGAAGTCGGTCAGGCCGATACCATGCAACGTAAAATAGAAATCTGTACCCGTGCATACGGTGTATTGGTTGATAAAGTCGGTTTCCCTCCGCAGGATATTATTTTCGACCCGAATATTTTTGCAGTGGCAACCGGTATTGAAGAGCATAATAATTATGGCGTTGACTTTATAGAGGCGACACGCGAAATTAAAAAAACCTTACCGCATGCACATATTAGCGGTGGTGTTTCTAACGTATCGTTCTCTTTCCGTGGTAATAACCCGGTACGTGAAGCGATACATGCAGTATTTTTATACCATGCGATTAAAGCAGGCATGACCATGGGTATTGTTAATGCCGGCCAACTCGCTGTTTATGATGACCTGCCCGATGAACTGCGTAATGCGGTAGAAGATGTTGTATTAAATAAATCAGCGGATGCAACCGAGCACTTACTGGATATTGCCGGTAAGTATATTGGTGATGGTACTACCAAAGCTAAAACAGAAGATCTGGAATGGCGCAAGTTAGCTGTTGACAAACGTCTGGAACATGCGTTGGTAAAAGGCATTGATAGCTATGTTGATGAAGACACCGAAGAAGCTCGTCAGCAATTTGACCGACCCATCGAAGTTATCGAAGGGCCGTTAATGGACGGTATGAACGTGGTTGGCGATCTGTTTGGTGATGGTAAAATGTTTTTACCGCAGGTTGTTAAGTCCGCACGGGTTATGAAAAAAGCAGTTGCTTATTTATTGCCTTATATCGAAGCAGAAAAAACCGAAGGCGCGCGCTCCAACGGTAAAATACTAATGGCGACCGTAAAAGGGGATGTCCACGATATTGGTAAAAATATTGTAGGCGTTGTATTGCAATGTAATAATTTCGAAGTAATCGATATCGGTGTGATGGTGCCGGCTAACCAGATACTGGAAACAGCAAAAAAAGAAGGTGTCGATTTAATTGGTCTGTCGGGGCTGATTACGCCATCGCTTGATGAAATGGTACATATTGCCAAAGAAATGCAGCGGCTCGGTTACGATATGCCATTAATGGTAGGCGGTGCAACAACCTCCAAAGCACATACTGCTGTTAAAATAGAACAAAATTATCATGGCCCAACCGTCTGGGTTAAGGATGCTTCGCGTGCGGTTGGTGTTGCACAAAAACTGATTAGTGAAGACTTAAAAGACGACTTCGTCAATGAAATACATGCCGAGTATGAAAAGGTACGCGTTGCCCATGCCGGTCGGCGTGCAAAATTAAGCTGGCTTACATTACAGCAGGCGCGTGATAATAAATTTAAACCAGACTGGCAGCAGTACACACCACCCGAACCCAATATAAAAGGCATACAGGTATTCGACGATATGCCGCTTGAATTTTTAGTCCCGTATATCGACTGGACGCCGTTCTTTCATACCTGGGAGCTTAAAGGGAGTTATCCAAAAATATTTGATGATGCAGAAAAAGGCGAGGAAGCAAAAAAATTATTTGCTGACGCACAAGCCATGCTGCAAAAAATTGTTGACGAGCGCTGGTTAAAGGCGCGTGCCGTAGTTGGTTTGTTCCCGGCGAACAGTATTAACGATGATGATATCGAAGTTTACAAAGACGAAACCCGTCGCGATGTAGTATGTACTTTAAACCATCTTCGCCAGCAAACCGAACGCCCACCGGGTAAGCCTAACCGCAGCAATGCCGACTTTGTTGCGCCAAAGGACAGTGGCAAAGCAGATTATGTTGGTGGTTTTGTGGTAACGGCTGGTATCGGTATTGATGAGCATGTAGAACGTTTTGAAAAAGACCATGACGACTATCAGTCGATTATGCTCAAAGCTTTGGCAGACAGACTTGCCGAAGCCTTTGCTGAACAAATGCATCAGCGTGTAAGGCATGTTAACTGGGGTTATAACAAAGGTGAATGGACACCGGACATGGCAGCGAAAGACAGCAACTTTGATAACACCCGTCTGGTAAAAGAAGATTATCGTGGTATTCGACCGGCACCGGGCTATCCGTCCTGCCCGGACCATACCGAAAAACCAAAACTCTGGGAACTACTCGATGCAGAGAAAAATACCGGTGTATCGCTAACGGAAAGTTATGCCATGTGGCCGGCTGCTTCTGTGAGTGGCTGGTACTTCAGTCACCCGGACTCCAGCTATTTTGGTATTGGCAAAATTAACCGGGATCAGGTTGAAGACTATGCCAAACGTAAAGGAATGTCACTGCAAGAAGCTGAACGTTGGTTAGCCCCTAACCTGGGTTACGATAACTAGCTTTGGCTAAAAGTAAATATGGCAAAGCTAATCTTTAAGTTAAGAGATGTTCCCGAAGATGAAGCACAGGATATCCGTAATCTGTTAGATGACAATGCCATTACCTTTTATGAAACCCATGCTGGTAACTGGGGGATAGGCATGGCTGCGGTCTGGATAAAAGAAGACGAACAGTACCAGCAGGCCATGGCATTAATAAATGATTATCAACAACTACGCCAGCAGCAAATGCAGGATCAGTATCAGGAAATGCATTTAAACGGCACAGCCCCGACCTTGTTAAGCAATATACGCGAAAGCCCGCTACGTTTTATTATTTATATCTTTAGTATTGCAGTAATACTGTATATCACGGTTATGCCGTTTATTAATATCTGAATATAAGATTGCCGCGAAGTGAGCATGGTACTTTTCTTAGCTTGTCATTGCGGGTCACAAAGTGACATAGCAATCTTTGTTTTTAATTTAAAACCATTTCGCCCGCTGCTGCGCAGCTGAAGCGAGCGTACTTTCTTGTGGCAACAAAAAAGTAGCCAATGGTCAGGCCAAACCGCGCATCCCTGCGCTGGCCTGACATTCGTGCATCCACGCTCACTGCATGAGCTCGCAATGACCACTTTTGTCGTTGCGAGGAGTGTAACGACGAAGCAATCTGTTTTTTTGTGATTGCAAGATTGCCACGCTCACTGCATGAGCTCGTAATGACCACTTTTGTCATTGCGAGGAGTGTAACGACGAAGCAATCTGTTTTTTTGTGACAGCAAGATTGCCACGCCCTCTGCATGAGCTCGCAATGACCACTTTTGTCATTGCGAGGAGTGTAACGA
>JALTLP010000178.1 GCA_027001895.1 Chromatiales bacterium
ATATTTTGCAAGTAGTACAGGTAGCATTTTAAGCAAAAACATTAAAACCGTGCTGTACCGTTTAGTAGTCCGTTATCTAAACACGCAGCGGCCATCACTTTTCAGCCTGTAGCGCGTAATTTATAAACTAATGACAACCATAGCAAAAGCAACCCTGTATAAAAGCGTAATTTTAAGCATTTTAATTGTTATTATTGGCATTACGTTACAATTGTTCAGTTCATCCAGTGTTGTTGACAGTAAGTTGGGGCTCGATACGCTGTTTCGCTTACGAGGCCCGCTGCAGCCACCCGCAGAAACGGCCATTGTCGCCATCGATAAACTGGCTTCCTCTCATTATGGCTTTGAAAACGACCCACTCTCCTGGAGCCGGGATTACCATGCAAAAATAGTTAACACCCTCAGCAATGCAGGCGCTCGCATTATCATCTTCGATATTTTTTTTAAACGCGCCAGAGATAAACAACATGATCTCGCCCTGGCCAATGCAATTAAGCAAGCCGGTAATGTTATTTTGTTCGCCAAACTCAGCCGCGAGCTATTAACCACCCGTGGCACCACACCCGAAACACTCAATGTCGAAAATATTTTTAGCGTGGAAACAATAAAAGAACCCTTACCCCTGCTAACAAAAAACGCACTGGCAGTGGCACCGTTTACCCTGCCAAAATTTCCTGCAAAAGTTACCCGATTCTGGACGTTTCGTTCAACGGCCGGCGACACACCCACTATCCCACTGGTAGCCCTGCATTATTACCATAAAGAAAACATGAACCCACTTATTGCACAAATATTTCCAAACCTGCAAACAGCAAGCATTAACACCCAGCTACGGGAAATACGCGAACAGTTTTTGCAACACGGCACAGCCGCATTGCAACTTAAAATGGCAATGGAAGAAAAAAACGATTCTATGCTGCAAAACCTTTTAAGCGCCTATACCGCCGCACCTCAACCCTACCTGAACTTTTATGGCCCGCCACGCACCATTAAAACATTTACCTACGACCAGGTACTCGAAGATCGCCTGCCGGCTAATTTTAGCTTTAAAGACAAAGTGGTGTTTGTCGGGTTTTCTGAAAAGCTCGAACCCGAACAAAAAGATAACTTCAACACCGTGTACTCACAGGAAAACGGGCTGGATCTGAGCGGTATTGAGATTTCTGCCACGGCTTTCTCAAATTTACTGCATAACAGCACAATAAAACCGGTATCAAGTAAAATAGCAACGCTGATTATTATTGGCTTTGGTATCTTAGTTGCCTTTGTATGTCGGGTTTTCCGCGAATACTTTGCCTTAAGTTTATGCCTCGGTATCACTGCTTTTTATGTTTATATTGCTTTGCATCAATTTAGCGCCAACAATCTATGGCTACCCCTGTTTATCCCTGTAATCGTTCAGGCTCCCATTGCGCTGATTCTGGGTTTAAGCTGGAATATGCTCGACAGTTACAAAGCCAAGCAAAAATTGCGCCGTGCATTTAGTTATTACGTTCCCGAAACCATGGTGGACTTACTCACCGAGCAAAAACAACCGATTGAGCATTCCCAACAACTGCAATACGGCATCTGCATGGCCACCGATGCCGAACAATATACACAGTTAGCAGAAACACTGTCGCCAGAAAACCTTGCCGAATTGATGAACCAGTATTATGAAAATTTATTTTCATCTGTCAGAAATAATAATGGCATCGTCTCCGATATTATTGGGGATGCTATGCTGGCGCTTTGGTTGCCCGCGCTGAATAAAAACGATAAGAAACAAAAAGTACAAACAGACACAGAAGCCTGTATACAAGCCTGTCTTGCTGCACTGGACATCGTTAAACATCATGACACTCGCTATAACATTGCAGGCAACCCGCTACAACTGCCCACAAGAATCGGTCTGCATGCCGGTGAAATGATGATAGGTAATGTTGGTGCTGTCGACCACTACGAGTACCGCGCCGTAGGCGATATAGTTAATACAACCAATCGCATTGAAGGTTTAAATAAAATTTTTGGCACCTACCTGCTGGCCTCAGACGCTGTTATAAAACAAACCCAACAATTTTTAGCGCGCAACATTGGTAGTTTCTTACTGGCAGGCAAACACCAACCTGTTACCTTGCATGAAATTATTAAACCGAAGGCGCAGGCAACCACTGAAAATGAAAAAGAAGTTGATAACTTTCATCAGGCATTAACACTTTTCCGACAGGGAATGTTTAAAGAAGCAGAAGTCGCCTTCACGACATTCTGTAAGACAATCCCTACCGATAATGTCGCCCGGTTTTATTTACAACAATGCAAACAACAACGTACAATAACCGAAGATTTAGTGGATGATAACTGGGACGGAACAATTAACATTTCAACTAAATAAAGGTTTTTGTTACAAAGTAACAATATAATCATTTTCTAAGTTTCAGAACGCATTTCACTAAAAATAATAGCAACAAGCAGGATAAGACAGGACGTCAACGAACAGATAAGGAGAAGCGGTGTTAGTTATCGCATGTCAGGCACAAGGAAAACAGATGCGATTGGTACAATACAAAATTATAATAAGTGTACTGGTTCTTGGCACTTCGTTAACACTACTTAACGGTAGCAATGCCTACGCCTATAACTGCGAAAACTGGGTTGCCAAACTGCAATCTGCACAAGGTAGCGTACAGGTACGACTCAATAACAAGCAATGGATAGATGTAGAACGCAATGCCACCTTTTGCAAGGGTGATGTTTTGCGTGTTCAGGAAAACAGTCGTGCTGCCTTACTGCTAAAAAACAACACCATCCTGCGTTTAAAACAAAAAACCACGATTACCTTTACCAACCTGTCACCAGACAAACCATCCGTAGTGTCGGTTGAAACGGGTGTCGCGCATTTTATTAGCCGAATAAAAGCCGCCTTTGAAGTGATTACGCCATTTATAAACGCAGCACTCGAAGGCACCGAATTTGTCGTCGAAGTTAAACAAAACCTTGCCGAAGTTACCGTTTTTGAAGGTGTGGTAAGAGCTTATAACAACCACGGCGAAGTTCGACTTACCGCCAACCAGACTGCGCAGGCTAAAAAAGGCCAGGCACCTGTTTTAATTTTAAAAGCCAGGCCACGCGATGCGGTTAACTGGTCTTTATATTACCCACTTGTAATCGAAGCAAATGATAAATCCTTGCTTGCCAGCGCAGCAAAACAATTAAGTGTCGGCCAGGTAAACAAGGCCAGCGAGTTGTTACAACAAGCCATACAACAAAACCCGGCCGATAGTCAAGCACTGGCCATGCAGGCGGTTATTCGAATCGTACAAAATAATAAACAACAAGGCTTAAAGCTGGCACAGCAAGCCGTTGCTGCTAACAACAAAAGTGCAACAGCAAAACTGGCCCTTAGTTATGCACAACAGGCACACTTTAATGTAGACAAAGCCTTAAACACTTTACAACAGGCCGTAATAGACGAGCCAGCCAATGCATTAGTCTGGTCACGCCTGGCGGAAGTTTACCTAATGCACGGCGAACTGGACGAAGCATTAACCGCCGCCAAAAAAGCCAACGAACTTAACCCTAATATCGGCAGAACAAATACCGTACTCGGCTTTGCCTACTTAACCCGTATCGAAATTAAACAGGCCATCGAAACCTTTAACAAAGCAATCAACATCGACCAGGCCGACCCGCTGGCACGTTTAGGCCTGGGCCTGGCCGTTATACGTCAGGGCAACCTGCAACAAGGTCGCCGCGAAATAGAATACGCCTCCATACTCGACCCCAACAATGCACTTATTCGCAGTTATTTAGGCAAAGCCTACTACGAAGAAAAACGCAACAAGTTAGCTGCAACCCAATTTGAAATGGCAAAACAACTCGACCCCAACGACCCAACCGCTTATTTTTATGATGCAATTCGTAAACAAAGTGAGAACATGCTGGCAGAAGCATTAACAGAACTTGAAAAAGCAACACAACGTAACAACAATAAGTCTGTTTATCGTTCCAAACAACTACTGGATATGGACGAAGCCGTTCGCAATATTAATCTGGCAAACATATATCTTGAACTTAGCCTGGAACAACCGGCACTGAATAAAGCAACAAAATCACTTAACAGGAATCCCGAAAATCATTCGGCTCACAAATTTATTGCCGGGTTATATAGCAAAAAACCGCGGCATGAAATTGCAACAGTCAGCGAGTTATTCCAAAGTAGAATGTTGCAGCCGCTTAGTTTAAACCCTGTTCATCCACAATCTACAGAATCGAATTTAAATATAAACATAGGCAATAATATTAATCCGGGCTTCAATGAATATTCATCCATATTCACACAAAATGGAACACACTTTTATAATAACTTTAACAAAGGCTCTAACAACACAGATTCAAATGAATTAATCATAGCCAGCCTGTTAGGCAACTTGTCATTTAGCTTTGGCCACTATACATACGACACGGATGGATTCAGAGCAGGAGCAGATGTCAAACATGATGTAACCAATATTTCCACACAGATAAAAATATCAAATAACTTGTCACTGATAGCTGAATATAAAAACAGAAAAACCACAAAAGGGGATGATCGACAAAGCCTCGACCCTGACTTTAATGCGAATCAGAAACGTACATTAAAAGATAAATCTACTCAAATAGGCTTACGTT
>JALTLP010000179.1 GCA_027001895.1 Chromatiales bacterium
TTATTTTACTTTATAGCCATCCGTTAATGTTTTCATAAAAGCCACAAGATCTTCAACTTCCTGCTTTGTTAACTTTAAATCACCCAGTTCATCCTTGTTGACGTTTTCTGCAACTTCCGGCTTCGGCCATTTTTTAGTATCGCGAGTATTATAAAAGTCGACCACTTCTTCCAGCGTTTCAAAAACACCGTTATGCATATAGGGTGCAGTTAAGGCAATATTACGCAAAGTCGGCACCCGGAATTTTCCGTTTTGCAGCTTATCATTAACAATCGCGCCAAGCCCAGTATCAACATAGTTTTCACCATCCGGGTTAACCTCTGACGATTGCTTGTAAAACGGATTTTGCGGGTTTGCCGGCACACCTAAATTGTCATAGGTAAAATCGGTAAACAATGGCGGCTGACCCGTTTCTGATTTTTCACTCGGGTGACAGGCTGCACAGTTTCCCTTATCTTCGGCATTAAACAAGTCCAGCCCTCGCTTCTCCTGTGCTGAAAGTTCGGCCTTGCCTTGCAGATAAGCATCGTACTTTGAACTAAACGGACTTAATTCTTTACTGCGTTGATAAGCCGCTAATGCCAACGTTAGCTGCGAAACGGTATGCTGCTCGTTTATCATTGCCGTTTCGCCATATACTTTCCTGAATATTTTTTCGTAACCCGCTTCTTTAAGCCGCGCAAGCAGTGCCGCTTTGTTCGGTAAGGCCATTTCAACCGGATTAAACAGCGGGCCTGTCGCCTGCAATTCCAGGCTGTTTTTTCTGCCATCAAGAAACAGGCCGCCAACATAAACCTGCTCTTTTTTATCGTAGTGCAAAGCCGGAATATACGCAGCATAGCGGATTGTGGGCGTATTGCGGTTACCAAACAGAACCGGGTTAGCACCCGGAGAAACAGCTAACAATGGCCTTTGCGGGGGCAATGCAAAACCCGCATCGGGATGATGGCAGCTTGCACATGCCTGACCCACGGGCTCTGACAGCCGGATATCAAAGAAGAGTTGCTTACCCAGAAGCTGTTGCGGTGTTAAGGCGCTGCTGTCAGCAGAATTGTCCGACCGGCCACTACACCCATAAATCACTGAAAACAATAAAAAAAATAATGGGAGAGACTTAAAAAGCATTTTCGATTACCAAACTCGACCAGGGAAAAGAATGTTAATGCGAATCATTCTCATTGTCAACAAGTAACACTGCATATATCATGCTCAGAAATGCGGATCAGCAAGCCGTACTGGTATGGACAATAAGGAAAATCCTGGCATGTGGAAAACGCAAGCCAACGCCCCTGTTTCTCTTGCTTATATATTAAGTGTAACTGAGTTAGCAAAATCGGCTGCCGACAAAAGCTGTCACTGTTAATCAAGCACTTTCAAACGTTTTAGCAATTTTGCCCAGTCGATTGGCTTTGGAATATAGCCGGTTGCCCGGGTTCCTGGATAGTCGGTTTTAATTTCTGCCTTTGATAACCCTGAAACAATAAAAATAGGAACCGCTTTGCCTTCTTTTTGTGCACGAATTTCATTGCAGGCCGTAAACCCGTCTTTGTCCGGCATCAGCCCATCAAGCAACAGGCAGTCTGGTTGGTTTGCATTAAAAGCTTCAACGGCTTCATTCCCGTCTGCAGACTCAATAACAGTGTAATTTGCTTTTTCCAGCACAGTTTTTAACGATAGACGCATAAAAGCATCGTCATCAGCAATCAGTATTGTTTTAATGGATGACATGTTTTGTATTAACTGAAGAAATTATAATTCGTAAACAACTTCGACTTCGTTACCTTTGCCTTTATATTCAACATGGAAACAAAGTTCTTTAACTAGTTTTATACCTCTACCAGAAAGTTTGTCGTTGTCCTGTAATTCTTCAATCTTGTCGAACGAATCAAAACCTTCACCTGAATCTTTAAAATTTATTCGTAAGAATTCCGTATTATAGAAATTTATTTTTTCTATGGAAATAAGAATATTTTCATTTGAAAGACGCTGAAGCCGCTCTTCTCTTTTTTCCAGATATTCGGTAAAACCTTCAGGGTCTGCCTTTAGTTTTGAATCAAGATGCAAAATGCCATGGTCAAGAGCATTGTTAAACAACTCGGACAAGATAAGAAAAAGATTTTGTCGGTGATTTTTTATATCTTCCAGTTCCTGAAGCTGGCTTAATAAAACTGGGACAGGATCAACCCGGGACAAGCTGGCAGCATGTACATTAAAGTCCCATTGCCATTCGAGTTTGATATTTTCATCGTCCTTAACCGAAAAGTCGATTCGACTGTTTTCAATAGTAATGTTTTTCTGTTCTTCATCAACTTCATCAGCAACTGCAAGATGTTGACCGCAAGGAATAACAACCATGCTGATATCATCATCCTGTGCATAGCCATCGGTAAAGTCGATAAGTTCCTTTTCGATATTTACCAGAACATCTTTACTACTATACTTTTGCAGAATATTTTCAAAACGTTCTTCTGTAAACATATTGCCGGCGGGATCACGGGCTTCTATCACGCCATCCGTATACATAATCAGTGAATCACCTTCACTTAAGTCCACATGCAACATGGTTTCATCATCGATTTCATCGAGGATACCTAAAGCAAGATGCTTCGCAGGGTAATAGCTGATAACTTTCTGATGTTTATCGAGGTGAATAATTTTAGGAATACCACCGTTCCACACTTTCGCCGATTTCGCATCCTTAGCAAGGCTGATTGCACCCACGGCAAGGAACTTGTCATCCGGTAACAAAGTTTCGAGCTTTCTGTTCAGTTCTTTTAAAATTTTAGCCAGGCTAAAACCTTTTTTTGTCATTGTGCGAAAAACTTCAGATGTCGGCAAAGCACCGATGGAAGCTGCAAGACCATGACCGGTAAAATCGCCCATAATAATATAGAGTTCACCCGACGGACTGCGCGCACTCATCAGGATATCACCGCTAAATGTGACTGCCGGGCGAAGCATAACTTCAAGTTTGTCCAGCTCAACATTATCAGCCATCACCACACGACTGAATAATTCTTCTGCTATTTCCTCGTCATGTAATATCTGGTTGTGATGTGCTTTAACTTCACGATGCAGGTCACGCACTCTTTCCAGTGCATCGACCTTGGCTTTTAACAGGGTATGACTAAACGGCTTGGTAAGAAAATCATCGCCACCGGCTTCAACACATTTAGCCAGCTCTTCTTCGTTGGTAATCGCCGTAAGAAATATAACAGGAATAAAGCGTTCACCACTCAACGCTTTTATACGTCGGGTTGCTTCGTAGCCATCCATTTCCGGCATCATCACATCCATAAAAATAATGTCGGGCGACTCACTCTCGAACTTTTCTACAGCTTCGACACCATTTACTGCCGTCACTATTTCATAGTTGTTTTTTGCAAGATGCGCCTGCAATATAAGGCGGTTGGTAGGCTCATCATCAACAACCAGCGCTTTTCCACGCGTTACCGGTTGTTCCTGAGCGATTTTTTGTTCTGCTGTTATCAACAAGTTATACCGGGCAGTAATTTACGACTTATTCAAAATTAAATACTTTATCAAAGTTGGCTATGGTTAAAACACGTTTAACTTCTTCATTTGGTTTTTCAATAACAACATTGCTGTCTGCATGTTTTTTTAATAATAACAACATGCCCAGTGCCGAACTGTCGAGGTAGTCCGTGGAACTCAGGTTGACCCTGTAATGGGTATTGGCCGGGTGATCCTTGTACGAATTCCTGAAATCCTTATGCACTGAAAAATCGAATCTGCCATTAACGCTGATTGTGATAGTTTTACCATCTTCCGATACTGATGTTTCTATTCCCATTTTGTTACTCCTTTTTTATTGTAACTGCCTTTAAAATAAGTCAACTTCGTTTTCTGCAAGATCGTTTGAGTTTACTACGCTGGTTCGTTGCTGCTGCCAGTCCTGTCGTACTTCGTTTACTTTTGAACGCAGGTCATTGATATAATCAACCAGCGAACCGTCTTCGCCATCGGCCTGTATCGCAGCATTATGAATTTTTTCCGTAATGTTACTGATACGTTGGCTACGTTCAGATGCTTCGGTTAGTACCTGGTTGGTTATATCTTCAAACTGTAAAATTCTTACCGTGTTATTCACAGCGGTTTCTATCTGCTCGGCTACCCCGGCTATTTCTGAAACGGTTTTACTGTAAAACTGATCCATTGCTGCGATACCCGCCATAGCGGTTTTAATTTCTTCCTGTGACTCAATGCTTGAATTCATATCTCGTGAAGCCATTTCGTTAACCGTACTGTTAACCAGATCAATAGCAGACTTGGCGCTATGAACTTTTTCAGCAATCTGATCATTAAAACTTGCTGCACGTGTTGATAAGCTGCGTACTTCATCGGCTACAACGGCAAAACCACGCCCGGCTTCGCCTGCTCTTGCTGCTTCAATCGCTGCATTTAAAGCCAGCAGGTTCGTCTGGTCGGCAATTGTTTTTGAATCATCCAGCAGACTGAATATACCATCGAGTTGTAACTGCATTTCGTCAAGATTATGTGCCGTTTCCATACTTTGTGTGCTTGTTGTCATTAGCACAGTAATAAACTCGGACATGATGTCTTCTGTGGTTTTTGCAAACCTGTTTATATCAATACCTTCTGCACTGCTGTTTTCTGCTGAAGTTT
>JALTLP010000180.1 GCA_027001895.1 Chromatiales bacterium
TTCCGGTTACCATGCCCGGTGCACCAGGCAACCCTTTTATAGGGTGGAAAGCACCACGCGGAACATCTGCATTAAGAATATCATCCAGGTCCTGACTGATTCGTGCATGGGCAAGATTGTCTGCTATCTGTGATGCTATCGTTAACAGAAACGTTTCACTGTCAACATCAAAGCGATGTGCCATTTTCTGATGCAGGGTCAGAACAGCCAGTACTTTCCTGTTATGAATAACCGGAACACCGAGGTAACCGTGCAGGGCTTCTTCACCGGTTTCTGAAACATAATAATAAGCAGGATGTTGCGAGCAGTCATCAAGACTGATAGGTTCGGCACGTTTTACCACCAGACCGGCCAGGCTGTTTTTAAGTGGGATACGGACAACCCCAACGGCTTCCTGGTAAAAACCCTGGGTTGCCATCAACACCAGCTGACTGGTTGCCTCGTCAACAAGAAAAACCGAACAGGCATCACACAGGATAGAATTTTTTATACTGGCAACCAGTAACTGTAACTTGCTTTCAATACTACGAGTTGTAATAAACTCGGCAATAATTCTTTGTAGTTCCTGTAACATTGGCTTTTTGCGTCCCTGCTTTAAAGCATACGATGTTCTGTATTGAGCTCCGTTTTTAGAAACGAATCCGGTATTAATTCCTGCAGGGCAAGCCGGTAAACCTTACGTTTAAAATCGATAACCTGATCGGCTGCATGTTGCGGCTGTATCCAGCACCAGCGATCAAATTCCGGTTTATCTGAACAGTTCAGCTTAATTTCTGATTCATCAACAATAAGTTTTAATAAGAACCAGATTTGTTTTTGGCCAATACAAACAGGATTGCTGCCGGGGCGTTGTAAATTTTTTGGCAAGTCATAGCGCAACCAGCTATTGGTTGAACTGATTACTTCAACACAACTGGCTTCCAGCCCGACTTCTTCTTTTAACTCACGAAACAGTGCCTGTTGTGGCGTTTCATTTTTCTGAATACCGCCCTGGGGAAACTGCCAGCCATCCTGGCCAAGCCGACGCGCCCAGAGCAACTGCCCGGAATCATTACTAAGCATAATACCGACATTTGCACGATAACCATCTTGGTCAATCATTTATGACTCCAGAATTATTATTATTTTTCCATTATCTATAATGATTGCATAAATTCCACTGAAAAGGTGATTTTTTAGTTTCTCCCCTAGCTGCGCGGCAAAGCTGCTATCGCAAGCCAATTTAGGCTAAAATACACCGATGAATCCAACAAAACACAATAAAAACAGCACCTTAGCAATATTCGACCTTGATAATACCCTGCTTGCAGGCGACAGTGATGCGCTTTGGGGGCAATTTATTGCAAGCCACGGCCACGTCGACAAGGAAGAATACGAAAAAGAAAATTTACGCTTTTATGATGAATATAAAGCCGGCACCCTCGATATACACGAGTTTTTATCCTTTAGTTTAAAGCCACTAAGCCAGCTAGATATGGATGAGTTAGCTCGTTTGCATAATATTTTTATGCAAGAGTGCATTTTACCCATTATTAGCCCCCAGGCACGGGAACTGGTGGATAAACATCGCAAACTGGGGCACGAATTACTCATTATTACCGCCACCAACCGCTTTATTACCGGGCCGATTGCAAAAGAATTTGGTATTAAACAATTACTGGCGACTGAACCAGAAATTATTGATAATCGTTACACCGGCAAAGTAGCCGGTACGCCGTGCTTTCAGGGCGGTAAGGTAACCCGACTAAACCACTGGCTGGAACAAACCGGCCATAATCTGGATGATAGCTGGTTTTACAGTGATTCGCATAATGACATTCCACTACTGGACAAAGTCGCCCACCCGGTTGCGGTTGACCCGGATGAAAAACTTGCCGAGTATGCGGCTAAAAAAGGTTGGGATATACTCCAACTGCATCCCCAAACACAGCCGTAACAAACCTGCATGGTGAAAAAAAATTTACACAGCCTGTTTATAGCACTGCTACTGATAATAAGCCTTGCAAGCATATTCATTGCCTTGCTTATTGGCAGCCGCACACTGGCAGTTGATGAAATTTTTAAAAACTTTCTCCAACCTCAACAATCAACCCAGGCTTTAATCATTCAACTACGCATGGAGCGCGCACTGGCCGCTTTTTCGACTGGAGGGTTACTTGCACTGGCCGGTGCATTAATGCAGGTACTGGTACGCAATCCATTGGCCGACCCTTATATACTTGGTATTTCCGGCGGGGCATCAGTTGCTGCACTACTGGCTATTCTGCTTGGGCTGCCTTTAATATCCTTAACCGCAACTGCATTCGTCGGCGCATTAACAGCAATGCTTCTGGTATTTATTTTAAGTCGTGGGCTTGGCAACCGTCACTGGAACCCAACCCGCCTGTTATTAACCGGTGTCGTGCTTGCCGCAGGCTGGGGCGCTGTTATCAGTTTTATTTTAACTTTTAGTCCGAACAACAAACTACACAGTATGTTGTTCTGGTTAATGGGCGACTTAAGCTACAACCATTCACCGGCAAGCAGTTTTATTATTTTATTTGTTGCGCTTATCGCTGCACTTTTTCTTGCGCGTTCACTCAATGTTTTAATCCGTGGTGAACAGTTTGCTCAAACACTGGGTGTATCAACACAAAATTTACAGTGGAAACTGTTATTACTTGCTTCGTTATGCACTGCCGCAGCCGTTACTCAGGCAGGCAGCATTGGTTTTATTGGCCTGATTGTACCACACCTTATCCGCCTTACCGGCATACACGATCATCGTATACTACTCCCAGCAAGTGTTTTATGTGGTGGCAGCCTGCTAACCCTGGCTGATACGCTGTCACGAAGCATGTTTTCACCTATTCAGATACCGGTAGGTATTGTTACCGCATTGATTGGTATACCGGTATTTTTATTTTTGTTGCAACGCAGTGAGGCACATCGTTAATGGCCAGCCTTGTTACAAAAAATCTTAAACTGCAAATTGCTCAACGAACTCTGTGTGAATCCTTAAGTTTTGAAATATGCACAGGCCAGACCTGGGCCATACTTGGCAAAAATGGCGCAGGCAAAACAACCCTGTTACATTCACTGGCAGGATTAAATAAACAACAACTTGATAACAACAAGGCTTCTGCAATAACAATAAACGGCCAGGCAATACAGGATATAAATCGTCAGCAACTTGCACAACAACTTGGTATGTTATTGCAGGACTTTCAGGATGTTTTCCCGGCAACGGTTCTGGACACGGCGTTAATAGGCCGACACCCGCACTTAAAAGCCTGGCAATGGCCAGACAATAAAGATATTGATTTTGTAAAACATCTGTTAAAACAAATGGGACTGGCCGGTTATGAACAACGTGATATAACTTCGTTATCCGGTGGTGAACGTCGTCGGCTGGGGCTGGTTACCTTGCTTGGTCAGCAAACAGAAATTTTGTTACTCGATGAACCGGTTAATCATCTTGATATTGCCCACCAACACCAGTTATTAAAATATATAACCGCAGAAGAATTTAAACAGGAACATGCGGTTGCTATGGTGTTGCATGATATTAATCTTGCAAAGCAATATTGCGACCATGTTTTATTTATTTATGATGATGGAATAACGCAAGCTGGTACAGCTGAAGATATGTTAAACGCAGAAAATTTAACAGAAGTCTATGGTTATCCAATATCAAAAATAACCACGGACAATAAAACAGTTTTTACGACGAACTGAATATTTTAAGCAACCGGGCTGATTTTACTTAACCATTCGTTATTATCTTCTTCCAGCCAGGCCAGCAAGGGTTGCCAGTGATTTTTATCTTCTTCAACCCGCTTGTCCCACATTTCATGGATACCAATACCGCGCTCGGCTGCACGCACATAGTACTGGGTGTCACGCAGGGTTGTTAAAAAAGGTAAATGCAAGGTCTTCAGAAATCGTTCCAGCGACTGATACATTTTGGTGTTACGCTTGGAACGGTTTGCAACCACGCCAACACGCACACCCAGTTGCCGAACCTTGGCAACCAGCAATAAATCTTCAACAAAGCGGGTCGCTGCATGAATGTCGATAGGCGATGGTAAAACCGGGATTAAAATTGTATCGACCTGGCGCACAAAGTTCAGTAGCTGAGTATGGTCAACGGCTGCCGGCGCATCGAGAATAACGCGGTCTGTATCCGGGATAATCCTGTTTTGCCAGACACGGGTAACATTACCGCGAGGCTTTCGATGCGCTTCAACACCATGAATTTGTGGACGTTCTTTCGAACGCAGACTTAACCAACGGGTACTGGAACCCTGTGGATCGTAATCCATAAGCGAAGTTGACAGGCCGAGGTTAGCGTATTGACTGGCAAGGTTAGTCGCGATGGTCGTTTTACCACACCCACCCTTTGTGTTTAAAACAATAATACGCTGCATAACTAACCCTATAACCATTCAAGCTTCTCTAAGTTATAGCGGCTCTCCACGCAATTTTTAGAGAAAATAGTGTGATACACCCATCAATTATACTGTATTTAAGCAAATTCTTCTCTTAAATAGCGGTATTATTAAAGTGCTATGCTTCAAATTTTAGTGGTTAAATTTTATACAGGCGACTAACCCCATGTTTTTAAGGGAATTTTTAGATTAAGTTATTAACACCCGATTAATCAAACACATAGCAAATTATCCCACTTTCCAGCCATTATCCTTACTTGACAGATGTAGGCCAAACCTCTTAAAGTCCGCTGCGTTACAAACAGGTGCTTGAGATTTTAACCAAAATCTCAACTGAAACGGGAAACCGGTGATCATTTATTACTTTTCGTAATATGAAATTCCGGTACTGCCCCCGCAACGGTAAACGAGTACAGGTAAATTAATCAGCCACTGCCAAAGCTAGGCAAAACTAGCGGTGGGAAGGCAATTTACCCGGTTTAGTGTTTCAGCAAACCGCTCGCAAGTCCGGAGACCGGCCTGTTTATTAATGAGTGTGTTGCGGAGGGCAATAACATCGTTCAGCCTTCTCAAACCTGCTGCACGAAAATAAACAACCTCTTCAATACGTATTACTTTATACACGGGTGTGTGTTTTTTTGGAGAGGAATATGAATTACAAACTAATAACAAGTGCAACGATAACGGCAACCGCGGTACTTAGCGTTAACCCTGCTATTGCAGCAGACGATAACAATATTATTGTTACTGCAACACGAACAGCACAAACAGTTGATGACAGTCTGGCGTCGGTCACAGTATTAACTTCGGAACAAATTGAACAGCAACAGGCTAATGATGTACCTGCATTGCTCAATGGTATCCAGGGCATTGATATAAGCAATAACGGTGGCTTAGGTAAAGCAACCAGTATTTATATGCGTGGTACCAATAGCAGTCATGTGCTGGTATTAATTGATGGTGTGCGTATTGGTTCGGCAACACTCGGCACGGTTTCCTTACAGGACATTCCGGTATCACAGATTGAACGTATAGAAATTATTCGTGGGCCGCGGGCATCACTTTATGGTTCGGATGCAATTGGTGGTGTTATCCAGATTTTTACCAAACAGGCAAAGTCTGACCAGGTAAATGCTTCTGTAGGCTATGGCACATTGAATACTACAAAATTATCCGCAGGTTTTAACACTGTAAAAAACAACAATCAGTTTTCATTGAATATGGCCTATCTGGAAACCAAAGGAATTAACGCACTTAAAACAAGTGACCCGGACGAAGACGGTTATACAAATGCATCTGTTTCTGCAAACTATAAACACCAGTTTTCCAAAAAACACTGGATAACCGCAACACTGTTATATAGCGAAGGCAATAATCAATACGATGACAGTTATACAGCAACCAATGTTCTGCAAGCAGACTTTAGTCAGCTTGCAGCCGGCATTAACTACGCAGTTGCAGCAACAGGCAATTGGCAGATAAATCTTAAAGCCAGTCAGAGCCAGGATAATTCAGACAATATTAAAAACGGCTCACCTAACGGCAGCTTTAACACCACACGTGACCTGTTTAGCTGGCAAAATGACTTTACCCTTAGCGATTCGCTTATGTTGACTGCTGGCATTGATTACCAAAATGACAAGGTTAACAGTACAACCCAGTATGATAAAACAAGCCGGGATAACAAGGGGTACTTTGTACAGCAACAGTGGTTTGGCAACAGCAATGATCTGATTGCAGCACTTCGTGTCGATGACAACCAGGCTTTTGGCAACCACACAACCGGCAACCTCAGCTGGGGTATAAACCTGAACAGTGATTACCGTTTAATTGCATCCTATGGCACCGGCTTTAAAGCACCAACCTTCAACAACCTGTATTACCCAAGCTCGGGTAATTCAACGATAAAACCGGAAGAATCAAAAAGCTATGAACTGGAACTCCGTCATAAATTCAGCAATGGTCACTGGAATATTAACCTTTACCAGACAAAAATAACCAACCTGATTGTATACCCGGCTCCAACCTACCAGGTGACTAACCTGGATAAATCAACAATAGAAGGGATGGAAGTTGCAACAACGCTTAAGCAAAAAACATATGATATCAGGGCGCAGTTAAGTTTTATTGACCCAACCAATGACAATACTAAAAAAGTACTACCCAGACGAGCAAAGCGTTCATTAACGCTTAACATTAACGAAAACACCGGCAACTGGCGTAGCGGTCTGGAAATTATTGTTAAAAGCAGCCGTTTTGATAACACCAACAATACCACTCTACTCCCCGGTTATGCCCTGGTTAACCTGACCAGCCAGTATACCCTTTCTAAAAACTGGAAGTTACGTGGTAAAATTAGTAACCTGCTTGATGAGCAGTATCAAACAACAAGCAATTACAATAATGAAGGACTCGGAGCATTTGTTTCCGTCCACTATTCAGGTAATTAACAGCTAAAAATCAGAATGAGATGAAACTAAATAACAACATCCTGTTTTTTATCAGCTTGTCACTGGGCATTCACCTGGTGGTGTTATTAAGTTTCCAGACTAAAAATTACTTGTTGCCGGCAGTGGCTGGCAACAAGTTAAGCATCAATCTTAATCAGCAGGTTAATAAACAACGGGTAGCACCAGCAAACAAAAAAACACCTGTCAAAACCGGCAAACAGACTGACACTCTGGCCCAGACGATAAAACCCGCAAAGCAAACTCCACAGGGTAAACCAGCCACCGGCAAACCTGTAGCACAAATACCCAAACCCCCTCCATTACAGAAAGTTTTAACTAGCAACAATACCCACTCTGCCCAGGCTCAAATAATCAGCCAGTTAAAATTAAAATTACGCAATAGTTTTTATTATCCGCGACTGGCTCGGCGACGTAACTGGCAGGGTGATGTATCACTTATCTTTGATGTAAGCTCAAAAGGTCTGATTAAGAATGTAACTGTTAGCAAAAGTTCCGGCTATAACATTCTTGATAAGGCCGCCGTGAATTCATTATCAGAAATTCAGCGCATAAACACGGCGCCATTCAACCCGGCTTACCATTCCGGTTTAAGTCTTAATATAAAGTATCGTTTAGAGGAAGGTTAAAATGGGACACCGTTTATCAAAAATATATACCCGCACAGGCGATAAAGGCACCACTGGGCTGGGTGACGGTACTCGCGTGGCTAAAGATCATCCTCGTGTAGAAGCATTTGGTAGCGTTGATGAATTAAACAGTGCTATTGGAACAGTACTCGCCTATAAAATTCCTGCTGCTGTTGAACAGGTACTTGGACAGGTACAACATCACCTGTTTGACCTTGGTGGTGAACTTTGTGTGCCGGGACATACTATTATTTCAGAAGACGAAGTTCAGTACCTTGAAGATACGCTGGATAAATTCAATAAGGATCTACCTAAACTAAAAGATTTTATATTGCCATCCGGTGGCCTCGCAACCTCGCACTGCCATATGGCAAGAACAATTTGCCGCCGTGCAGAACGTCGCTGCTGGAGTTTTAATAATATTGATAGCAGTCTTAACGCACAGGCACTTGCCTACCTGAACAGGTTGTCTGATTTACTGTTTGTAATCTGCCGGGTACTGGCGCGGCATGAAAACGGCAGTGAAGTTTTATGGCAACCGAAACAGAAAAAATAAAGAGGATGGCTGGATTTTATTTTTTAAAACTGCAGAGGTGGTTAAAATATTTTAAACCGCCAGGACGCAGAGGACGCAAGGGAAGTTGTTTTTCAAAACAATTAAATGAGTCGTTGCGAGCCACGCAGTGGCGCGGCAATCTTTATTTACTTAAAAAAATACGCCGTGTCGCTGTGGTTAATTCTTTCTATTACCAGTAAGAAAAAAAACCCTCCCCCTCGGCAACTGCTCCATGCGTTGCCCTACCTCCTGCATCCCTGCAGTCGTAACCCCCTCCCGTAAAGGGAGGGGGAAATTAAAAACAGCTTCCCTCCCCCAATTCGGGGGAGGGTTAGGGAGGGGGAAACAGCGGATTATTTTTAAACCGCAGAGAGCGCAGAGAACGCTAGGAAAAGTATTTTTTAAGAACCTAAATTGACACGCCGTGCCCGCTGTGTCGCTGTGATTTTTCTCATTCAAATTATTCCTTTCTTCGTGCTCTTTGTGTTCTTCGTGGTTTGCTCATTTTCTATTTTCGCCGTATCGCATGAGGTTAACGACTTAAACTTAAGGATCGATACAACCCTGCGGTTCCGGCAACCCTGCAATACGCGAGCCCTGTCTTGCTGGCCCGTCAGGAAAAAGCGTATACAACTCGTCCTCGCTATAATGACGATCAGTGTATCTTGTAAGATGTTTTTTCAGTAAATTCACCATGGGCGTAATGCCGTATTGAAAATAAAACTTTCTTAAAAACCTTAATACTTCCCAATGATCATCGGTTAGCTGAATGCCTTCCTTGTCTGCCAATACGTTTGCCATTTCCTCTGTCCATTCTGATGGGTCAACCAGGTTACCATTAGGGTATACCCGATAATTTTGTCCATTAAATTCAAACTCGCTAACATAATGTTTAACATCGGCAGGTTTCGAGGCTATTTTAATTTTTGAAACAGGTTCTATTTCGGCATCGAGCATGGCTTGTGGTAAACCCGCAATCCGCAAGCCCTGGTGCATCACTCCACCCGGAAACAGGCTTATTAAATAATCATCATTCGCCTTTAATTCACTCAGCATTTCTGCAATATCTTTTTTTAATAATTTTCGAATAGGTGCAATATTATATTGTTCATAGTAGTCCCGCATAATTCGAATAATTTCAAAGTGCGCATCACGTAATTTCAGGCCTTCTTTTTCTGCCAGGGCGATGGCGACATCAGGACTCCAGTCGGCAAGATTCTGTAATTGTCCATTGTCACTCAACGGAAAGTCTGCACCGTTAACAACCAGATTTTGCATAACATTCACCTCTTCAATATTTATTATGTCTTTGCTGTATCGGTTATTTCGACAATAGCTTTAGAAAGCATATTGTCTTCAACATATTGTTTTTACTAAACATTCCCGCTTTTAAATATCTGGTTTCGTTAATATTTCACATTTTGTTTAGGGAGTGCTTCATTTTTTTTTCGGTAACCGGACCGTACCATAGCGTTATTAACCAATGGGATGATTACAATGAGAACGTTACATAAGAACAACCCGACACCCTTTGCCAGCCCGCTGTCACGCACTATTCCTAAAGCTTCATGCAATACTGGCTTGGTAAAGAAAAATAAGCTAAAGAACCATAATGGTGATCTTTATAAAATTGAAATTAATCTTGAAGCAATACACTACACTGGAAATGATTATGGTTACGGATGGACATTTGTTATTTCAACCATGCAACGCCACTGGTTAAGCAGCAATATTCAGTTACTTCGTGGTAAAAAATCACTGGTAAATAAAATTATTTATCAGGACGATACTGAAATAGAATTTAACTCACTGCAACACCTTCCGATTGTGATTTTTGGACAGCATAACAACGGCAACCGTGTAGAAACCACCTTGCGGTTAACGCCAAATTCTTTCAAGAAAAATGCCACCCCGAAAAGTATATATACGGAAATTAAACCGGGCAATTTTGGATTTAAATTTCACGAACTGCATACGGTAACGCAGGATGATGCACAATTTATGTTTGTATTACAGTTTGATATAACCCCGGAGAGTCCGGCGGGTCTTTGTAATTAGCAAAAGTAAAAAGCCTGTGATTACAGGCTTTTTACATTATTAAGCAGGTTGGTTGTATCCAGCAGTAAACAACTGCTCCTGTTGTCCTGGCTTCCCAGATACCCCTTGAATATACCTTCCATTTCCAGAACAGAATCAAGTCCTATTCTGTCCAGACCTCGCAGATCTGATTTATCAAAGTTCATTACTTCATGGATTTCATCTATCTGTAATGCAACCAGGGGTTTAACACCATCGTTAGTAATATTAATAACCACGGTATGTAAGGATTCTTCAATCTGACTACGTGCGTGGCTAAAATGTTTTCTCAGGTGGTTGAGTGTTGTTATCTTGGCGATATGAAGCTTGTCCAGTGCTTCTTCCAGCTCACCTTTGTCACGCAAATCAAGTAACGTATCAGCCAGCGCATGAATTTCTTTATGTGGTGCATCAAAGTTTTTCATTATTTCAGACAGCATTTCATCGCGCGTCTGGAACTTGTCATACCATTTACCAAAGGCACACATGTGCGGGTCGCGTGCTTTTTCAAAAGGTACATTATCTTTTAAAGAGACTTCCAGCGCATTAATCCAGTCCACATGATCCTGTTCCCTGGCGTTTAGCAAATCAACAAGTCCTGTTTTTATCTGCCGAGTCGAAGGAATATTAAGCATTTCCGCAAAATTATAAACAGCAACAGGTACATCCATATAATCGATCACCCCCATCAAGCCTCTCGACTTAACCGGTGGTTGTAACAACTTATCCATGTCCTGGGTAACAGATAAAATATTATCAATATCAATGGCAAACAGTTCATCACCAACCCAAAAAGTAAAAACGGTTAAGATTTCGCTTTCAAGATCGATATTTGCGTGATTACTTGCGGCTATGCTCATGATATTGGCTTCACTATTATTAATTTGTTTACCAAAATAGCGGCAAAGCAGGCTAAATCTTTAGTGAAAATGCGGTTTCTGGCACAAAAAAAGGGAGCCAAACGGCTCCCTTTGTCGCTATTAAAATAGCTTTTACAACAGCGGCACCAGTAACAATGCAACGATATTCATGATTTTAATCAATGGGTTAATCGCCGGCCCCGCTGTATCCTTGTAGGGGTCGCCAACTGTATCGCCGGTTACCGCGGCTTTATGGGCATCCGAACCCTTGCCACCATAATTACCATCTTCGATGTACTTCTTGGCATTATCCCAGGCACCACCCCCTGTTGTCATGGAAATAGCCACGAACAGTCCAGTTACGATAGTACCAATTAATACCCCGCCCAGAGCCTGCGCACCGAGGGTTAAACCCACAATAACCGGTACGGCAACGGGCAGAAGCGATGGTAAAATCATCTCTTTAATCGCAGCTAAGGTAAGCATGTCCACCGCTTTGGAATAATCCGGCTTCTGGCTATAGTCCATAATCCCCGGCATTTCCTTAAACTGGCGGCGCACTTCAATCACCACCGAACCGGCTGCACGACCCACCGCTTCCATTGCCATGGCACCGAACAGGTAAGGAATTAAACCACCAATAAACAGACCAATAATCACGTAGTGATTCGACAGGTCAAAGCTTATCGCCGCACCGCCCTGGCCTGCCAGGGTATGGGTGTAATCTGCAAACAGGACTAATGTTGCCAGCCCGGCTGAACCAATTGCATAACCTTTGGTAACCGCCTTGGTGGTATTACCCACGGCATCAAGAGCATCGGTACGATCACGAATGTCTTCTGGTAAGTCCGACATTTCGGCCAGACCACCGGCGTTATCTGTAATAGGGCCGTAGGCATCAAGTGCCACAATAATACCCGTCATTGACAGCATTGCCGTTGCGGCAATCGCAATACCATACAGGCCAGCATAATGATAAGCACCGTAAATAGAGGCACAAACAGCTAATACTGGCAAAGCAGTGGATTTCATCGAAACCCCCAAGCCAGCAATAACGTTGGTACCGTCACCCGTGGTTGAAGCTTCTGCAATATGACGTACCGGGCCATACTCAGTGGCCGTGTAATATTCTGTAATGACAATCATTGCAACGGTTAAGGCCAGACCAATTAACGCACAGGCGTATAACGCACCGGAGACTGAACCTTCAACACCCGGCAAGCTTGCACCGCCCATCATCTTGTCGGTAACAAAGTAAAAGGCAATAGCAGAGAGAACCGCAGCAATACCGGTTGCCCGATACAGTGCGTTCATAATTTTGCCACCTTCTTTTACCGATACAAACCAGGTACCCACAATAGAGGTTAAAATAGAAACCCCACCTAACACCAGCGGGTACATAACAGCAAGGTCACCGGCATCTTTTAATACCAGCCCACCTAATATCATGGTAGCAATAATCGTTACCGCGTAAGTTTCAAACAAGTCCGCGGCCATACCGGCACAGTCACCTACGTTATCACCCACATTATCAGCAATAACAGCCGGGTTACGTGGGTCATCTTCCGGAATACCGGCTTCAACCTTACCCACAATGTCCGCACCCACATCGGCACCCTTGGTAAAAATACCACCGCCTAAACGAGCAAAAATAGAAATTAACGAACCACCAAAGGCCAGACCAATCATTGGATGCAATGGGTCTTCAACACCTTGTGATAACAAAATAGCGTAATAACCTGACACACCCAGCAAACCCAGCCCAACAACCAGCATGCCAGTGATCGCACCACCTTTAAAAGCAACACTTAAAGCCGGATTAATACCCTGTTTAGCCGCTTCGGCAGTACGTGAATTTGAGCGCACCGAAACATGCATACCAATATAACCGGCTGCACCGGAGAATAGCGCACCAATCGCAAAACCAATGGCGGTGTACCAGTCCAGAAAAACCCCGATAGCAACAAACAAAACCGCGCCCACTATACCAATGGCGGTGTATTGTCGTGCTAAATAAGCAATCGCACCTTCCTGGATTGCCAGGGCAATGCGTTTCATTTCATCACTACCCTGCGGTAGTTTCATAATAGATGCTATTGATGCCGCGCCAAATAAAATAGCAACACCCGCACATCCGAGGGCAAAGAGTAAGCCATCTGACATGATTAATTCCTCCGTTGAAAGACTGTTTGATTTATAATAATTGTTGGACTGATGCTATACCTTTTATAAGGGTAGGGGTATCGTCTCTTTTTATTGCGCCATGACTTTGATTAATAAAGCATGTAAGAATATACAAATACCGCAGTAAAATTGTTATAAAATCAGGCAAAATGCTTATTAATTAACCAAAAAGAGTTTTATAAGGAAACAGTCAGTGAAACAACCTATTGTCGTTATTGGGCTTGGAGAAATGGGCAGTGTGTTTGCACGAGGCTTACTTCGGTTGGGTCACCCGTTATATCCAGTGACTCGTGACACCGTTATTACGAAAGCTGCAACTGAAATACCCGAACCGTTACTGGTGCTGGTATCGGTGGCAGAAAATGATTTGCACCCAGTACTGGAACAAATACCCACACAATGGCAAGACCGTCTTGTACTCTTACAAAATGAACTACTGCCTCGCGACTGGCTGAAACACGAGGGCTTAAAGCAAACACCGCCCACGGTTATTTCTGTCTGGTTTGAAAAGAAAAAAGGTCAGGACTCTAAAGTGCTGATTCCCTCCCCCATCTTTGGCCCACATGCGCAAACCATTCACGATGCACTGGCCACACTGGATATACCCGTGCGTATTTTAAACAATGCCGAACAAATGGAACTGGAACTGGTGATTAAAAATGTTTACATACTCACTACCAACATTGCCGGGCTGGCACTGGATGCCGGAGCAACCGTTGACACCCTTTGGCAACAACAGCAGCCGCTTGCTAAAAATGTTGCCAATGATGTAATTGATATACAGGAACATTTAACTGGCAAAACATTTGATCGTGATGCTTTAATAAAAGGAATGGTCGAAGCGATGGAAGGTGACCCGCAACATAAATGCATGGGCCGCTCTGCACCGGCACGTCTGGAACGCGCCCTGAACATTGCAAAACAGGCGAAACTTGAAGTTAAACACCTGCTACAGATTAAAAACAGCTTAAATTAATTCAGGTTACTAATGAATAAAAAATCCGCCATCGTTCTAATTGCCTGCCCGGACCAGAAAGGCATTGTAAACACCGTTACCGGTTTTATTGCAAAGCATAATGGCAATATTATCGACCTCGAACAGCACGTTGACCAACATGAAAAAATGTTTTTTATGCGACTGGAATGGGATATCAGCGACTTTAAACTTGCTCAGGAAGATATACAAAACAGTTTTAGCAGTGAAGTAGCAATACAATTCAATATGCAATGGTCGTTGCATTTTTCAGAACAACCTCTTTGCATGGCCATCTTTGTTTCAAAATACTCACATTGCCTGTTTGATATTTTATCAAGACACCAGGCGAAAGAATGGGGATTTAATATTCCGCTGGTAATAAGCAACCACAAAGATTTAGAAACCGCCGTTACTCAAACTGGTATCGACTTTCAATACATCCCCATTAGCAGAGAAAATAAAACTGAAGCCGAAGCCCAACAGATACAATTACTGAAAAAACATAATATTGATGTCATTGTACTTGCACGTTATATGCAAATACTATCTGAAGACTTTATTAAAAAGTTTGAGCATAAAATAATTAACATTCATCATTCATTTCTGCCCGCCTTTCCCGGCGCTAAACCCTACCATTCAGCATATGAACGCGGGGTTAAAATTATCGGCGCAACCAGCCACTATGTCACCGCTGACCTGGACCAGGGCCCCATTATTGCCCAGGACGTAGAACCCATAAGACATACCGACACAATTGAAGACCTGGTTCGCAAAGGGCAGGATATAGAAAAAATTGTTTTATCCAAAGCAATCTGGTCGCATATAAACTTTAAAACGCTGGTATATAAAAACAGAACCATTGTTTTTGAATAGATAAAAAAACCACAATCACTACACTCTTGTAAATTCACATACTTTTATAAATTTACTGCTTTATTTTTGTACGTAGATAACTTACCAAGATGACCTATTGGAGCACCACCAGGGCAGATGGCACTATTATGGCCACTTTTATTGCCTAATCCCTCATCCCCACGCCCCTGTGTGGTAACCAGAATTAAAACCTATTATTGCTAAATAAACAATTTTTACCAATTATTTGATTGATGAGCTGCATAGTTAAAAAACTTAATCCTGCCCATGTAGTATTGCCCATTACTTGTTTTAGCCCATACTAATAGGCGTTTTCGTTCGTCTATACAACGAGATCGCAAACGAAAAGTAAGTTCTGATATATTAATAGCAGGCTTAACATTATATCCAGCAACAAAAACATCATCATTTTTACAAGCCTCGTCGAAAGTACCATCGTCGCTGTAACCAGACTCAGGCAGTTTTAGTACCAGAATTTGTTTAATAGCTTTAACTGTAAATTTAATGGTTGTTTGTATTTCGTCTGATGTACCATCGACGACAATCTGATCATCTTGTTTGGTACTATTATGAAGAGTTATATAAACTTTATCTTCTTTATAACTCGTTAATGATTCGTTAAAAAATTTAGCAAATTCACTTTCAACAACTGAATCTGCATTAACAAATTGATAATTACCAAGTAATACAAAAAAAATACAAAACCGAAGCATATTGATCATTTGTATGCACCTTTACTACCTATTTTGACCAGTTTAGTTGGATCATCTGCAAGAATGGTATTTCTATTTTCTGAAACAAATGCTTTTTCGCCTGTAATAATATTGATTGTTCCTTTGTCACGCCCTTCACCTTTCCCCTTAAAATAGGTATAACGTGGTTCCATCCCACGCAGTAACCTTATAGGGTTTTCTAAATGAATAACCGTTTGTCTTTCATCTTCCAATGTAATATTTTTGATTTTCATATTACCTTTCTTTCTAAAAAAACGAGTATGTCCAAACTCATGGTGAATAATGGCTAAATCAAATTTTTTTCACCACCTTTATATGGTCGGCTATTCGCAAAATATTTAGTTAATAGTATAAAGTTTAATCCACCTTGTGGTGTTATACCTGTTAAACCGTCATCGTAGCGTACTTTAAACAATGCGCGATTATGCTTGAGCGTTTTTTTATTATCTTGCAATACACGGTA
>JALTLP010000181.1 GCA_027001895.1 Chromatiales bacterium
TGCGGTAAATTCTGGCAACAAGTGATGAAACTGGTAGATAAAACCAAGCAAACGGTTACGCAATAATCCACGCTCGGTTTCAGATAAACTCGCAACTGACTGGCCATCAATAATAACATCACCCGAGCTTGGTACATCCAGCCCACCAAGCAAATGTAACAAGGTGCTTTTACCAGAACCGGATGCACCGAGGATTGCAACCTGCTCACCACCGCCAATGGAAAAACTAATATCAGTTAACACCGATACATGCGCTGGGCCTTCGGTAAAAGTTTTTTGTAACTGGCGACATTCAATTACTTTTGTCGCTGTAGCCTGCGGTGCTGCATTATTCATAACGCAATGCCTCCGCTGGCTGAGTTTTACTCGCTCGATATGCCGGATACAAAGTTGCAAGCAATGAAATGCTTAACGATACAACTGAAATAACCGAAACATCATTCCAGTGCAAGTCGGATGGAAATTCACTGATAACATAAACAGTCGGGTCAAGTACCCGCATTCCAAACAGGTTTTCAAAGAAACCAATAATACTGCCAACATTAAGCGATAATAAAACACCACCAATAACGCCAATCAAGGTTCCAAACACACCGATAACACTGCCCTGCACAAAAAATATTTTCATAATACTTCGCGGCGATGCACCAAAGGTACGTAAAATAGCAATATCGCTCTGTTTGTCGGTTACCAGCATGATCAGGGTTGAAATAATATTAAAGGCCGCCACTGCAATAATTAATACCAGCAGGATAAAGATCATTCGTTTTTCTATTTCAACCGCTCTGAACCAGTTGCGATGCGAGTAAGTCCAGTCACGAACCCAGTAGCCGGCCAGTTCACCTTTTTGTAATTCATCACCCACGTCCTGTGAATTTAAAACATTATCAATACGTAAACGTACACCGGTCACATTGTCTCGTTTTTTAAACAGGCGAGCAGCATCCTTGATATTAATGATTGCCATGGTTGAATCGTAGGGGTGCATGTCGACATCGAAGGTGCCTACAACTTTAAATCGTTTTAAGCGAGGCAAAACGCCAGCCGGAGTCACATTAACACTGGGTGTGACCATAGTAACCTTGTCACCGACACTTGCACCCAGAATACGTGCCAGATCATGGCCAAGCACAATACCAAACTTACCTGCCACCAGGTTTTCCAGTTTGCCCTCTTTCATCTTGCTGGCAACCTTGGAGACACTTCGTTCCTGGACAGGATCAATCCCTCGAATAATGATACCGTTTACATTACTTCCATAAATTAACATGCCCTGACCATCGATATAAGGCGCGGCTGCTTTTACATGAGGGTTAAGTTTAGCCTGCCTGACGACGACGTTGGGGGTGTATAGTTTTCCATCAAAATTGGTTACCGTGATATGTGCAACCATATCCAGGATACGGGTACTCACTTCCTTATGGAAACCATTCATTACCGACATAACGGTAATTAACGCGGTCACACCAAGCGCAATACCGGCAATGGAGAAAAAGGTAATAAATGAGATAAAGTGGTTACGTCGTTTAGCGCGTGTATAACGAAGACCAACAAATAATTCGAACGGTTTATACATGCGGGTATTAAACCACATATTACTATAACTTTGCTATGTGATTTATCTGCTTAATGAAAAGTTAAATAATTTTATTAAAAAGTGACGAATCGGTGAAACTTATTGCCCCATAAGCCGTCTGATGTCTTTCCAGTCGTTGCTTTTTGCTTTAACAAAGGGCTGCATCCCGAATGTTTTATAAAACTCGGCACCTTCTGGCGTATCTTTAAAACCGAGTATGGCCTCAAGCACCCGGTCTTTTACGGTTGCATTGACTCGCGGATGAACCATCAGCACGTACGGCATCACTTTTTCTGAAGTCCAGATCACACGAAGCTGCTCACGGGTTTCTTTCGGTAAATTGTTAAAGGATTTTAAATCGCCACCAGCCGCATCGGCCTTGCCATTAATAACATTTGCATAGGCATCGGTCTGTGTTGCAACAAAACTATTCAGAACGGGCAGGCCTTTCGCCTGCAGGTTAAGCCGGGATAATATGTTCGCTTCAAAGTTATTTTGCGGCACAACAAATCGCAAATCCATTAAATCTGTTATCGAGTCATACTGACTGGCCTTGGCGACAACAATAATTGCCTGCAATGTTTTTTTATCTTCTCTTGCCAGCGGAACATAACCCACATATTTGTTGGCCTGTATAAACAACACCGGGTTAACATAAGCAAGGTCAAACTTGCCGCTGTACAAACGGTTCTCAAAAGTTGATTGTTCAAAAGAAAGAGACAGGCTGAATGGGTAATTGGTCTGTTTCTGTATGTAATTTATAAAAGGCTGCCAGTGACTGGCTGTTTCCTCGCCTGACTGTTGGGGTGACAAACCTAATAACAATGCGTCTGTATAGCCAGCCGTGTTTTCTGTATCTGTTTTTTCAGCAGCACCGAGCAAGCTAACCGAAAAAAACAGGACAAAAAAAACATGCAAACACTTATAAAACATTCTTGATTCTTCTTTTTACGATAAACAGTAACAACTTAGCATATTTTACAATGTTAATAGTATCGAATTATGGGAACTGTTTCAGGTAATGGCTTATGTCACCATGATTTTTATCAGCTTGTAACACGCCTTACGTCCATTATGTTTTCCAGCTGCATCAGCCTGTTCAGTACCCGGCTTAACTGGTTAACATCACTTATTTCAACGGTAAAACGCATTACCGCCGTATTTCGTTTTTTATTGGAACTGGTGGTTGAAGCCGTTACGTTTATTCTTTCGTTGGTAAAAACACTAAAGATATCCCGTAATAAATTTATCCGGTCGATTGCATCTATACTGATATCAACCGTATACAGGGACTCTTTCTGGGTAGCCCATTCTACCGCGATCAATCGCATCCGCCGGACATCATCCATTTTAAGAATATTCCGACAGTCCTTGCGATGAATGGTAACGCCCCGCCCCTGGGTGATATAACCAATTATCGGGTCACCCTGTACCGGTTTGCAGCACTTACCAATATGTGTCAGTAAATTACCGACACCTTCAATCATGACATCGCCCTGAGCCTCCGGTTTACGAATACGAGTAACAGGCACAACCTGTTTGGCCTGTTGTTCACTATGCGTTAAACGGTTAATCGCGTTGGCAAGCTGTATTGAATTAATATCGCCACGACCTATTGCTGCGAGAAAATCATTTGTTTCATCATAATGAAAATGTTTTGCAATAGTCAGATGATTAATATTTCTAACCCCAAGGCGGTTTAATTCCCTGTCGAGAGCAGCATGGCCATTGCTGATGTTTTCATCGAAGTCCTGTAACTTGAACCAGTGGCGCGCCTTGGATAAGGCCCGCGATGAATTTAAATAACCCAGTTGCGGGTTTAACCAGTCACGACTGGGCTTGCCATTTTTAGTTGTTAATATTTCAACCTGTTCTCCGCTTTTAAGCTGGTAGGTTAACGGTACCATGCGACCATCGACCCTGGCACCACGACAATGATTACCCACCTCGGTATGAACATGGTAAGCAAAATCCAGCGGGGTTGAGCCCTGTGGCAAATCCATAACATCACCATTCGGTGTCAGCACGTAAACTCTGTCCTGAAAAACTTCTGACTTAAAACGGTCAATAAAGTCATCCGCGTCGTTAGACTCTTCTTTCCAGTCGAGTAACTGGCGCAGCCAGGCAATCTTTTGGTCATAATCGGCGTTATTTTTAGACTGTTCCTTGTAACGCCAGTGGGCAGCCACCCCCCATTCTGCATGTTCATGCATGGCGTCCGACCTTATCTGTATTTCAACACTCTTACCACGCGGCCCCATTACTGCGGTATGAATAGACTGGTACATATTTTCTTTTGGTGTTGCAATATAGTCATCAAACTCGTTGGGAATATGTCGCCACAAGGTATGCACTACACCCAGAGCGGCATAACACTGTTGCACATTATCAACAATAATTCGGATAGCCCGGACATCGTAGAGGTTATGAAAACTGACCCCCTTTTTCTTCATTTTTTTCCAGATACTGTAGATATGCTTGGGCCGCCCGGTTACCAGTGCATGTATACCTACATTTTTAAGTTCGTTGCTGACGACTTTAACTATATTTTCGATATAGCGTTCACGATCAACCCTGCGCTCATCAAGATAAGATGCAATTTGTTTATAGTCGAACGGCTCAAGATAGCGCAACGATAAATCTTCAAGTTCCCACTTTATTTGCCAGATACCCAAACGGTTGGCCAGAGGTGCATAAATATCAATGGTTTCCTGGGCGATACGTTTTTGTTTTTCGGGGGATAAAAATTTAAGCGTGCGCATGTTATGCAGTCTATCCGCCAGTTTTATCAAAACCACCCGCACATCTTTTGCCATTGCCAGTAACAATTTACGTAAGCTTTCGGCCTGTACCTGATCGTTCTGGTTTCGGTACTGGTCAAACTGCACATCAATGGCATGCATCTTGGTAACCCCGTCAACCAGCTCGGCGATTGAGTCGCCAAACTGCGTGCGGATTTCATCCAGTGAAACGTCCGAGTCTTCAAC
>JALTLP010000182.1 GCA_027001895.1 Chromatiales bacterium
GGTAAATCGCAGGGAGAGTATGCAAAAGACTTTAGCCTTGAAAATATGCGCAATGAACTGCATCAACTTGTTAAAGAAATAGATTCAGAAAAGATTATTTTGCTCGGCTGGTCGTTAGGTGGTCTGGTTGCTATGGATTTTGTTAACCACTACCCGGAGCATATTAATAAATTAATTTTAGTCGCTGCTAATGCAAGTTTTTGTCAACAAATAAACTGGCCAGATGCAATGGATGAATCGGTGTTAAATAACTTTGCAGAACAGTTGGAACAAGACTACAAAAAAACAGTCGACAAGTTTATGGCGCTGCAAATGTTTGGTGCTGATAATTATAAGCAGTCATTAAAAACCTTAAAGCAATCCATAAGCAGTCGACCAGAACCAGCAATAAAAACGTTGCGCCAGGGTTTAAAAATTTTAAAAGTCACAGACTTAAGAGAGCAGATTAAAAATATAAGTCAACCGGTTTTAATAATAACCGGTGAACATGACAGGCTTATGCCTCACAAGGCAGGTAACGCAATGCAGGCTCTGTTTAAAAATGCACGTTGCAATATGATAAAAGGTGCCGGGCATGCGCCGTTTATATCTCACCCCGAAGAGTTTGTTCGGTTAATTAAAGAATTTACTAAAGAGTAAGCAATGCAAGAACCTGATTTTTACGTTAATAAAACTTTATCGCGCCGCGCATTTGAAAAGGCTGCCAAAGCTTATGACGAAGCCGCGATACTGCAACGTGAGGTTGCAAGTCGTTTGGTTGAACGACTGGATTATATGCTTATTGAACCGGCTGTTGTTTTAGATGCCGGTGCTGGCACCGGTTACTGTGCAGAAGATTTGGTACAACGTTACCCGGACTCGCAAGTTATTGCGCTTGATATCGCCAATGCCATGCTGGAGCAAACACGTTTTAAATTGCAGAATAATAAAAACATCAGTTATCTTGCCAGTGATGTAGAAAGTATAGCATTAGCCGATAACAGCATAGATTTAATCGTTTCGAGTTTAACCGTGCAATGGTGCAATGATTATTTAAAAGCCTTTGCAGAATTTAAGCGCGTGTTAAAACCGGGTGGCTGCCTGTTATTTACCAGTTTTGGTCCGGACGCTTTAAAAGAATTACGCCATTGCTGGGCAAAGGTGGATAATGACAGCCATGTAAACAGTTTTGTTGATATGCACCATGTTGGCGATGCGTTACTAAACGCCGGGTTTGAAAACCCGGTAATGGACAGTGAAGTGATTACCGTAACCTATAAAGATGTTTACCAGATTATGCGCGACCTAAAAACCATCGGCGCACATAATGTGTTAAATGGCCGACGGCATAGCTTAACCGGTAAAAAACGGTTACAGGCAATGGTTGCAGAATATGAAACGTTTCGGAATGACGATGTGCTACCAATGAGCTACGAAATAGTTTATGGCCATGCCTGGGCCGAAGCCAATAAAAGTGTTAGCGTCGAATTTAACAAACCCGCCTGATTTCTTACTAAAACATGATAAGAAACACAGTAAACTGTTCAGGATTAGTGTGTAGTAGTGGTTTATTGTTTCGTACTGGATAAATCAGCACCATAAAAAGGAATGACTTTATGAAAATTCAATACATTGTTGCCATCAGCCTTGTTTCTGCACTTTATATTACAGCGTGTTCTGATGATAAGTCGGCACCATCGGCAAGCGTACAATCGCAAGGTAATAACCAGGCTGCAACGCAATCAACCCTGCCGGGGAATATGCCCACAGGAGCAAAATACTTTGTTGGCCCGTTAACTGAAACATTTAATGCCGGAGGTTATACCTACGTAAAAGTAGCTTCGGCAAGTGGTGATGTCTGGGCTGCCGGTCCGATTACACCGTTAAAGCAAGGTGATAAAGTCAGTTTTTCCAGTAAGATGCTGATGAAAAATTTTCATAGCAAGGCATTAAACCGGGACTTTAAAGAAATTTATTTTGCAAAATCATTTAGTGTTAACGGAATGCGCATGTCGATGACAGCAAAAACCGGAGCGGAGAACCCGCATAAAACAAAAGCACCGCAAACAAATATAGCGCTTAAGCAGATTAAAAAAGCGGAGCAGGGGCAAAACATTGCAGAACTTATTTCGTCAGAAAATAATTTCAGAGGCAAGCAGGTAAAAGTGCGTGGTCAGGTCAGCAAGGTAACCAATAATATTATGGGCGTTAACTGGGTGCATATACGTGACAATAGCAGCCAGAAAGATTTAATTATTACCACCCGTGCAAATACCGAGCCTGGCAATACCATTCTTGTAAAAGGTAAGCTGGCACTTAACAAGGATTTCGGTAATGGTTTTGTGATTGATCGGGTTATTCCCGATGCGCAAGTTACGGTTGAGTAATTATTTCTTTATTGGCAACGCATCGTATTTAATCAGACTGTCGGCTGCTTTGTACCAGGCTGCTCGGTCGGCATAATAAATATTATGAATTGGTTTTTCTGCCGGATCCGTATCAACGGTACCGGCAGGTACCACCATTGCTTTACCGCTTTGTGTTAACCATGGTAAAGACGAACCACACTTTCTGCAAAAGCCAGTAGCAAAATGTTTGGCTTCTGCCAGCTCGTAACGGCCAATCAATTCTTCACCTGTTAACCATTCAAATTGTTCAGGGTCGATAATAATATTGGATGCGTGCGCACTACCGGTAAACTTCTGACAGCGTGAGCAATGACAGTATTGAAACACCTTACTCTTACCGGAGTATCGATAAGTTATTTCACCGCATAAGCAACTTCCATTTACAAAACCTGACATAAGCATTCCCCGCATGTTTTTTACTTTAGTGCTTATCGTTATAAGGGATGCATGGGCTTATGTATACAGCTAAGTCGAATGATAATTATATTAGTATATACAGATGTTTTTCCGTTTTATAAATCTTATTGCTTTCAAATCTTAAGTTGTTATATTGGGGTATTCAGTTTTTTTATGTACTAAAACAGTGCATAAAAAAACACTGCAAATAGTGTGGTTACAACATTCTTTTGTAACAATGCTGCCTAAAAAATAAAACAAATCGAGGTAGTCATAATGAGTAAGAAAGATTATTGGAAGGAAAATTTGCGGCTTGTCGCAATACTACTTGCAATATGGTTCGCTGTGTCATTCCTGTTTGGCATTATTCTGGTTGAACCATTAAATGCAATTAGAGTAGGGGGAGTGGGTCTTGGTTTCTGGTTTGCCCAGCAAGGCTCTATTTATACGTTTTTGGTCCTGATTTTTGTTTATGCAAAGAAAATGGATGACCTTGATCGTAAACATGACGTACATGAAGATTAAGGGGAGACGATAATTATGGATCTACAAACACTGACATATATTGTTGTTGGCGCTACCTTTGCTTTGTATATAGGTATTGCTTTCTGGGCACGTGCATCGAGTACCGGTGATTTTTATGTTGCAGGTAAAGGTGTACACCCGGTTGCCAACGGTATGGCCACCGCTGCCGACTGGATGTCCGCAGCTTCTTTTATTTCCATGGCTGGTCTGATTGCTTTTAACGGTTATGGTGCATCGGTTTTCTTAATGGGGTGGACCGGCGGGTATGTTTTACTTGCCTTGTTACTTGCACCGTACCTGCGCAAGTTTGGCAAGTTTACCGTGCCGGAATTTATTGGCGAACGTTATTATTCAAAAACAGCGCGTATTGTTGCTGTTATTTGTTTAATACTGGCATCCATCACTTATGTAATCGGCCAGATGAAAGGCATCGGCGTGGCTTTTTCACGTTTTCTCGAAACCGATTATGACACCGGCCTTTATATAGGTATGGGCATCGTATTTATTTACGCTGTGCTCGGTGGTATGAAAGGCATTACCTATACACAGATTGCGCAATACTGTGTGCTTATTTTTGCCTATACGGTTCCGGCTATTTTTATTTCGTTAAACATAACCGGCAACCCAATTCCGCAACTGGGTATTTTAAGTACCATGGCGGATAACAGTACCTACATGATGGACAAACTTAACCTGGTGGTATCCGAACTGGGCTTTAATGAATACACGACCCAGGTGATGGGTAACAAGCTGAATATGTTTGTTTACACCCTGTCGCTTATGATCGGTACAGCAGGTTTGCCTCACGTTATTATACGTTTCTTTACCGTCCCTAAAGTAAAAGATGCGCGTTCAACCGCTGGTTGGGCATTGGTGTTTATTGCAATTTTATACACTACGGCACCGGCAGTCGGTTCAATGGCACGTTTGAATTTTATGCATACTATCCAGACGGGGCCGGTAGGTGAAGTCACCTCTAACCTTGAATATGCAAAACGTCCGCAGTGGTTTAAAAACTGGGAAGCAACCGGCTTGTTGCAGTTTGAAGACAAGAACGGTGACGGCCGTATTCAATATTACAATGACAAGAGCAAAGACTTTGCCGCTAAAGCTGAAGAGTATGGCTGGAAGGGTAATGAAATGGTCAAAGTAGACCGTGACATTATGGTATTAGCCAACCCGGAAATTGCCAACCTGCCGAACTGGGT
>JALTLP010000183.1 GCA_027001895.1 Chromatiales bacterium
TACGACGCTATTATTGTAGAAGGAGCTGGTAGTCCGGCTGAAATTAATTTGCGTGACCGTGATATCGCTAACATGGGCTTTGCCGAAGAAGTTGACTGCCCGGTTATCCTGGTTGCTGACATTGATCGTGGTGGCGTGTTTGCACATATTGTTGGCACCCTTGCACTGCTGAGTAAAACTGAACAAGCACGTATTAAAGGTTTTATTATTAATCGCTTTCGTGGCGACCTTGCCCTGCTGCAACCGGGGCTGGACTGGCTGGAACAGGAAACCGGCAAGCCCGTGCTTGGTACCCTGCCCTATATAAAAGGTTTTCATCTGGAGGCCGAGGATGCAATCGACTCTAAACAGGTTTTAACCGATAAAAAATTTAAAGTGATCGTACCGGTTCTGCCACGCATTAGTAATCATACTGACTTTGATCCTTTGCGTTTACACCCCAACATAGACTTTGAATTTATCGGCCCAACTTCCGGTAAAAATAATTCCATCCCCTATGCAGATTTAATTATTTTACCCGGCACTAAAAACACAAGGCATGACTTCAACTGGTTAGTCGAACAGGGCTGGCAAAACGTCATTAATAAACACCTGCGTTACGGTGGCAAGTTAATCGGGATATGTGGCGGTTTCCAGATGCTCGGCAAAACCATACACGATCCGGACGGGCTTGAAGGCCATGCCGGTTCAACGAATGCACTTGGTTTACTCGATTTTGAAACAACATTAAAAAACGATAAAACCTTAACACGGGTTAACGCTACTTTTACAAACAGCGAAACCCAGGTGAGTGGTTATGAAATACATATGGGCACAAGCACAGGCTCGGCACTTGAACAACCGGCGTTTATTTTTAGTCAACACCCCCTCGGTGAAAAAACTGATGGTGCTGTATCGAAAGACAACCTTATTTTAGGCAGCTACCTGCATGGCCTGTTTGAAGAACGTGAAGCCTGCAACCAGCTGCTTGCCTGGGCAGGCTTGACCAATGCCCAAACCCCGGATTACTACCAAATAAGGGAGTCCGAAATTAACCGGCTTGCCTCGGTTATGCAGCAACATTGTGACATTCCCAACATCCTTAATATTCTTGCAAATAATTAACGTCTCCCCTTCCCCCGCAAGCAACTGGAATTTAAATGAATTATTCTGATTAAGGCGCTATTTGCTCAAGAATTCTGCGAAAATGCCGCTATTGTAGTATCACCTGTTTATAGGTCTTTTCTGGGGAGCTAAGGTTTTGAAAAATTTAACTATTTCTGTGAAGCTGGCTATCGCTTTTAGTTCGGTCATTGTTTTATTTCTAGTTGGAATGTGGATATCTCTTGGGGCAACCCAGTCAATAGGACAGCAATCCGATAATTTTTTCCAGCAAAACTATGCACGTCAGAATGCTTACCAGACAATGTTTGCCGACGGGCTTTTATCCAGCGTAGCACTGCGTAATTTAGTTCTTAAACCAAAGCTGGTTAAACCCTATAAAGTTGTGCCAAAAGCCATTAAACGATTCGATGATGCGCTAAAAAAAGCAGAAGCGCTTGCCGATAGCAAAAATTTAAAAACAGCCCTTACAACAGTAAAAAATCATTGGCTAAAATCTAAGGCCGCCAAGTTACAGGTTTTATCGTTAATGAAAAATAATGATATTGCTGCTGCAACTGAAATGCTTACAAAAAAAGAACATCCACATTGGCAAAAAGTTCGTATTGAAGTACAAAAACTGGTTAATGCCGAAAAACAAAAAGCAGAAAAGATTGCAGCCGATATGTTAGCTGAAAAAAACAACTCGGTTCGCAACTCATTTATCGTTGCAATTATTATTATTGGTCTTACTGTTGCCGTTGCCTATTTTATTACCCGTTTAATTAATACAACATTTGGCAATATTATTGAATCAATGGAAAACATTGCCAGCGGTGAAGGTGACCTGACCAAACGTCTTGACGAATCTGGCAAAGACGAATCGGCTAAACTTGCAAAAGCATTTAACCACTTCGTTGCAAAAATTCAGACACTTATTCGTGATGCCAGTGAATCCGGTTCGCAGTTATCAACCTCGGCCCAGCAACTGTCTGAAATCAGTGTTGATACAAAACTGAATGTTAACCAGCAGGAATCCAAGATTGAACAGGTTGCCACTGCGATTAACGAAATGGCGTCAACCGTACAGGAAGTTGCACGGCATGCTTCCGATGCTTCTAGCGCTGCTCAACAGGCAGATATTGAATCGTCTAATGGCCAGGGCGTTGTTTCACAGGTGATTAGCTCGATTAATGATCTTGCATCCGAAGTGCATAATGCGGCAGATGTTATCAATACCGTTGACGACAATGCTAACCAGATAGGCACGGTACTCGATGTCATTAAAGGCATTGCTGAACAAACCAACCTGCTTGCACTTAACGCAGCAATAGAAGCGGCTCGTGCCGGTGAACAAGGTCGTGGTTTTGCAGTTGTTGCTGACGAAGTGCGCACCCTTGCCAGTCGCACCCAGGAGTCGACCCAGGAAATTCAGGAAATGATCGAACGCCTACAGGAAGGCGCCAAGTCTGCCGTTAAAGCCATGCAGCAAGGTGAAGAAAAAACCCAGAGTACGGTTGATAGAGCACAAGATGCAGGTGAAGCATTGACAGCCATTACGGCTGCCGTTTCGCAAATAGTACAAATGAACACCCAGATTGCCAGTGCAGCGGACGAGCAGTCCTCCGTTGCTGAAGAAATTAATAATAATATTTCATCCATCAGCACATTATCGATACAAGCGGCTGAAGGTGCAGAACACACTGCCGCACAAAGTCAGGATCTCGAAAGATTTGCAGTGGAATTACAAACAATGATGGCAAGTTTTAAAGCCTGAAGATAATAACCGGTTAAAGCATTGCAAAATGCTTGCCTGTTTGTACGACTTTCTACCAAAACTTCTCTACATTTTATTTTGCGCCCTAATAAGATGTATCAACATTAGACAATTTATAACTGTACTAATGCAAGATGCAGTCGTTACACAATTTTATATGCAATCTGCAACAAACAAATGACTAACATGTATACACGGTTAGATCTTAATCATTCGTTCATCTAAAATCCTTATTGTTACTATGTTTATGTAACACCCAAAATTAAAACAATTAAAACAAATACAAGGATATAACTATGAATAAAAATATTATCCGTACAGGGTTAATGTCTCTGGCTATTGCAATGTCTGCAACAGTATTTTCGGCAGAAGTCCACTGGGACTACGACGATACCGGCACTGCCGGGCCGTCTAACTGGGGTAACCTCTCACCAGACTTTGCTTTATGTGGTACGGGCCAGGCACAATCTCCAATTAACTTTATCTCGGGCACAGAAGTTACTGCCGAGTTAAAAAAACTTAAAACAGACTATGACAGTGACGGTTTAAATGTTCAAAACAATGGCCATACTATTCAGGTAAACGTGGCACCGGGCAGTACTATTAAAACACCAACTGGAAAATACGCACTATTGCAGTACCATTTTCATTTTAAAAGTGAGCATACCGTTGATGGCGTTCATGCAGGATTAGAAGCGCACTTTGTTCATATGAACAAAAAAGGTAAGCTGGGTGTGTTAGGTGTTTTTGTAGAAGAAGATCCTGAAGGCAAAGAAAATGAAGCATTAAAAACCATCCTGGAAAATGCACCTCACGATATCGCTAAAAATACACTCACTGAAGAAATTGATGTTGAAGCGCTGCTTCCAGATGAAAAAATTGAACACTTCTGGCACTACACGGGTTCATTAACAACACCACCATGTTCAGAGGGTGTTAAGTGGTATGTTGCTCAGAAACACATTTATGCCTCTGCTGAACAAATTGAAGAAATGGCTGCACTGGTACACCATAAAAATAATCGTCCAACTCAGGCGATTAATGGTCGTGTAATCCTGTCATCACAAGATGATGATTAATCAGTAATATTTAAACCGAGTATAAAGGCCGTTACCTTGTAGCGGCCTTTTTTTATTGGTTGTTTGAATATGTTATAGCAAACGGCTACTTATACTGTTTTTTATTTACTGGTAATTATGTATAGTCCGTCTACAGAAACAGTTTATATGGAGCCAAAATATGATTACTTATTTTTACTGGTTCGTGGTTATCGCCCTTGTTGCAGGCAGTTTTTACCTGTTCGGTTTTAAACTGCAAAACTGGAAAAATGCTGCCATTACATCAGCCCTTATTTTTATTATTGGGCTGGGTGCATACTACTTCCACTTTCAGCAAATTTTTGTAAAACGCTATGGTGGCGTTATGTCGATTTCGGTACCGGACGGCCAGTTACACCTTGCCGCTACCTGGAAAGACGATAACCTCTGGATAGAAAACTATGATCCTAAAACCAACACCTGTCACTTTACAGAATATTCACGCGGTAACCTGTTACAGGGCAAGGTTACTATAAAAGATTGCAACCCCTTGCTTAGAAAGTAAAAGGAATTTTTTAATGGTGCAGGTTTTTAAGCCTGTTATGGTTATGCATAAAAAA
>JALTLP010000184.1 GCA_027001895.1 Chromatiales bacterium
GTATTGGCCACTTTATGAAAATAGCCAAAGCTGAAAAATATTTTGATAATACTATTTTTGTTTTCTTTGGTGACCACGGTATCAGTGGTTACGGCGGTGAACACACCCCACGCTTCGAAACCGACTTTGACTTAACCGGCCTGCATGTACCCCTTGTTATTTATGCACCGAAATTAATTAAAGCAAAAGTATATAACAAGGTTGCCAGTGAAGTGGATATGCTACCCACCATCGCAGGGCTTGCCGCAAACGGTTATACCAACACCACGATGGGTCGAGACTTGCTTAATCCGCAGTTTGACAACGAACGATATGCTTTTACCATTACCCATAAAAACAACCCGGATCTGGGGCTGGTCAGCAAAGACTTCTACTTTAAAGTACTGGCCGATGGTAGCCAGCCTAAACTGTATAAAACGGATCCGACTCTTTTCCCGACTGGCCAGGCTTCAACAAAACCACATTATAAAGACGTGTCTGCTGAACACCCCGCGCTAGCCGAAAAATATAAACGCATGACCTTGGGCATTTATGAAACATCCAAATATATGCTCTACCATAATAAACCTGTAAAATAAGCCCCGTTTTTAACCTCCATTCCACAAGGAATAAGTAAGCCCATGAAAGTTTTAGTAATAGGCGGCGGTGGCCGCGAACATGCCCTGGCATGGAAAGCAGCCCAGTCGCCAAAAGTCGAAACCGTTTTTGTCGCGCCCGGTAATGCCGGTACTGCCGCAGAAGCAAAATTACAAAACGTACCAATTAGTGCAGAAGATATGGACGCTTTACTTGCCTTTGCTTTACAGGAAAAAATTGAGCTAACCATTGTTGGCCCCGAAGCCCCGCTGGTCGCCGGTGTAGTCGATGCCTTTACTGCTTCTGGTCTTAAATGTTTTGGCCCAACAAAAGCTGCGGCCCAGCTGGAAGGCTCAAAAGCCTTTAGCAAAGACTTTCTGAAAAAACATCATATCCCGACGGCCGCCTACGCTGTGTTTACCGAAATCGATCCGGCCGTGGCCTATATAAAGGAGTGCGGCGCCCCCATCGTGGTCAAAGCCGATGGCCTGGCCGCAGGCAAAGGGGTTATCCTCGCTCAAACCGAAAACGAAGCGATTGCCGCAGTCAACGATATGCTCGCCGGTAATGCCTTTGGCGAAGCCGGCTCGCGGGTGGTTATCGAAGAATTTTTACAGGGCGAAGAAGCCAGCTTTATCGTTATGGTAGACGGTAAACACGTATTACCGATGGCCACCTCGCAAGATCACAAGGCCCGCGATAACGGCGATAAAGGCCCTAATACCGGTGGTATGGGCGCTTACTCTCCGGCACCGGTTGTCACCGACGAGATTTTTGAACAGGCCATGCAGGATGTCATTTTGCCCACCGTCGAAGGCATGGCTAAAGATGGCCACCCTTATACTGGATTTTTGTATGCCGGCCTGATGATAGACAACAACGGTAAAGCCAGGGTACTCGAATACAACTGCCGCTTTGGTGACCCGGAAACACAGCCCATTATGATGCGCCTGCAGTCTGATCTCGTTGAACATTGCCTGGCCGCAGTAGACGGCAAACTCGATGGCCAAACCGCCAACTGGGATCCGCGTGCCGCATTAGGCGTGGTACTGGCCGCCGGAGGCTACCCGTTTGACTATAACAAAGGGGACGAAATCAGCGGGCTGGACACTAAAATCGACAACAGTAAGATTTTTCATGCCGGCACCGCGCTGGAAAATGGCAAAACAGTCACCCAGGGTGGCCGAGTTTTATGTGCCACAGCCCTGGGTAAAACCGTCAGCGAGGCCCAGCAAACAGCCTATAAACTGGTAAAAAATATTAACTGGGACAAGGTTTACTATCGAACCGATATTGGTTACCGCGCTATCGAACGCGAAAATAGCTAGAAATTGCCGCTATTTTCGCCTAACAGCAGCAAAACAAGGATGTTTCTACTTGCACCAAAATACCGCGTAAAATAATCCGGCTCGCCCCTACTTTTCAGCACAAGTTTTCGATAGAATACGCCGTTCGCGCGATCTGGCAGCACCCATAAAATTATATTGTTGGGGCAGGCTGATTTAGTCAGCCAGAATATACAGATACCAGGCCAGTCGCTGCACCCGATTTTTAAACTTTAAAATTACTCTAAACATTAAGGAGTTCGCATGTCTGCTAAACATCCTGTCATCGCGGTTACCGGTTCATCTGGCGCGGGCACAACCACTGTAAAAAATGCTTTCGAGCATATCTTTTTTCGCGAAAAGATTAACCCTTTAATCATAGAAGGCGACAGCTTCCACCGCTACGACCGTGCTGCAATGAAAGATGCCATTGCTGAATTTGCTGAAAAAGGCAAACAACTCAGCCACTTTGGCCCTGAAGCCAATCATTTCGATATGATTGCTGAAACATTCAAAAACTATGGTGAAACAGGTGCCTGTAAACGTCGTTACTATTTACACAGTGAAGAAGAAGCAGAAGAACATAATGCGCGTTTAAAAACCTCATTAACACCGGGCCAATTTACCCCATGGGAAGACATTGAAGCCGGCACCGACGTACTGTTTTATGAAGGCCTGCACGGTGGTGTTGCCGATGGTGATACCAGGGTGGCAGATTTTGTTGATCTGCTAGTAGGCGTTGTACCGATTGTGAACCTTGAATGGATTCAGAAAATCCACCGTGATAATGCACAGCGTGGTTATTCAGCCGAAGCCATTGTTGACACTATTTTACGTCGTATGGACGACTATGTTCATTACATTACTCCCCAGTTCTCACGCACCGATATTAACTTCCAGCGTGTACCAACTGTAGATACGTCCAACCCGTTTATTGCTCGTGATATTCCGACACCGGATGAAAGCTTTATTGTTATTCGCTTCCGTAAACCTGAAAATGTTGACTTCCCATACCTGCTCAACATGATTTCAGACGCGTTTATGTCACGTCCAAATACCATTGTTGTACCTGGTAGCAAAATGGGCTTTGCGATGGAACTAATACTTAATCCGGTTATCCATCAACTGATTGAGAAGAAAAATAAAAGCTAATTAACCTGTTTTTATTTAAAATAAAAGCCGGGCACTGCCCGGCTTTTTGCTTTATATTCATTTAAACTTTTAAACCGGTAAAAAAACCGCTATGCAACAATTTATACTTGGCCATGCCAGTGATCCAGACTGGCAACTTGCACTACAAAAAGTTTTGCAGCAAACACAACAGGACAGCAACATAAACCAGGCCACTCTGGGTTTTGTTTATGTTAGCGATGGCTATGCCAGTGTTTTTAAAAAAATTATCGATGAACTTGAAACCCACCTTCCCGATATCGACTGGATAGGAACCATAGGCCTGTCTATTTGTGTAACCAATACAGAATATGCCGATCAACCAGCCATGGCTATCCTGTTAACCGATATAGAAAAATCCTGCTATAAACTTTTTAAAGAACAGGCAGCAGTAGAGCAAAGCAATCATCAGCAAGTGCAGTTTGGTATTTTACATGGCGACCCACGTAACCCCCTGTTAACCGAACAACTCGAAACTTTTGCTGAAACACTTGAACCGGCATATTTTGTTGGTGGCTTAACATCGGCAAACAACTATTATTACCAGTATGCCGGTAATAAACAAAGCGGGGAAATCGTTGAAGGCGGCCTGTCCGGCGTTATTCTTAACAATGCCAACTCGGTGATGACCGGTTTAACCCAGGGTTGCAGCCCGATATCCGATGTTTTTACTTTAACAGAATGTGAACATCATATGGCCTTGTCCATTGATAAACGACCGGCACTGGATGTTTTTAAAGAAAACATAGGTGAAATACTGGCGCGGGACATAAACCGCGCGGCCGGTTATATCTTTGCTGGTTTCCCTGTAAATGGCAGTGATACCGGTGATTATTTAATAAGAAATATTATCGGTATTGACCCGGATAACCATTTTCTTGCCATTGCGGATGACTTAAAAGCAAACAGTAAAATTATGTTTTGCAAGCGTGACTCACAAACCGCGATTGATGACCTCAATCGTATGCTTAACAGCTTAAAGCAACGTATCGACACAGAGTTTGATGGTCGCCCGCCTAAAGGGGCCTTATATATTTCCTGTCTTGGTCGTGGCCAGCATATGTTTGGTGATGTTTCTAACGAGATGAAACATATCAGCGATGTACTGGGGGACATTCCGACTATTGGTTTTTATGCCAATGGTGAAATTGCCGGGCATCGCCTGTATGGTTTTACGGGTGTGTTAACTTTATTTATGTAAAGTATCTTTATCGGTCATAAAGTGACGTGGCAATCTTTATTTTATATTTAAAGCCGTTTCGCCCGCTGCTTCGCAGCTTAGACTGAATATTTTTGCGGGCTCTCGTGCCTGTTGGCCAGGTACTCTTTTAAAGTGTTATTGCGAGTCACGAAGTGACGTGGCAATCTTTATTTTATACTTAAAGCCGTTTCGCCCGCTGCTTCGCAGCTTAGACTGAATATTTTTGCGGGCTCTCG